>CAZIAU010000398.1:0-3955 GCA_964536755.1 uncultured Bacteroides sp.
ACTGTCAGGGCGCGGAATAGCTGCAAAGGATCTCTATACGCAGCATTACCTTCGCCTGCTGGTAACTATTTTGATCTCATTTATCACGACGGCGATCATATTCTACCCCGAGGAGTTCAGGTTAGGGCCATATCCTTTCAGCTACCTCGGGCGAAGAGCGACTCCTTCCGGTTTCCAGAATACATATTCCAGGCTGGTGTTTGACACGGGCTTGTTCCTGTGTGGGTATACCATGTATATCCTTGCCAGATATTACCATAGGAACCACCCGGTACCTGACAGTACCAAGTATGAGTTCCTAAGCTATATGTCAGCTGTGGGTTTTGTCATGATGATTGTACCGTGCGATATAGCCGAGATTAAATTTGTTCATGCTATTGGAAGTGGATTTGTAGTGGGTAGTCACCTTTTCATAGCCTGTCTCAGGATTATTGCTGTTCATCATTTCATGAAGTCGTGGATCGTTGTGTTGCTTTTAATGACTCTGGTAATCAGTGTGGTATCCTATGCATCCCTGTGGTGTTTTAACCTGCCAAATCATGCCTTTTTCCAGAAGCCTGCCCTTGCTGCAATTATTTATGTTGAAATGTATGGCAGCAGTATCAGCCGGTATTTCGGAGAACAAAACATAATGAGACCATTGCACTCTTTCCCTTATCCCTGAAAACGCAGTAGCCTTAAGTTTACTATATTTGAGCTCTGAAAATCGGGACAGTCCCCATGGATCACATACGTAATTTTTGCATTATTGCCCATATCGATCACGGGAAGAGCACACTGGCTGACAGGATGCTCATAAGGACCGGTACCCTGGATGAGCGTGATTTCCAGGACCAGGTGCTGGATGATATGGAACTGGAGCGTGAACGGGGGATAACTATCAAGAGTCATGCCATCCAGATGATTCATGAATATAAGGGAGTTGAGTATAAACTGAACCTGATCGATACACCCGGACATGTGGATTTCTCTTATGAGGTAAGCCGCTCCATTGCGGCCTGTGAAGGTGCATTGCTTATAGTGGATGCAACCCAGGGGATACAGGCCCAGACTATTTCAAATATGTATCTGGCCATCGATCATGACCTGGAAATCATCCCGGTTTTGAATAAGATGGATATGGACAGTGCCATGCCCGATGAAGTGAAAGACCAGATCGAAGATCTGATCGGATGTGACAGGAATGAAATTATTGAAGCCAGTGGCAAGACCGGACTGGGAGTGGATGAGATCCTGGAAGCTATTATTGAAAGGTTACCTGCTCCAAAAGGAGATCCCGGGGCTCCTCTGCAGGCTCTTATATTTGATTCGATCTTCAACTCTTACAGGGGGATTTTTGCCTACTTCAGGATATTCAACGGTACCATCAGGAAGAGTGACATGGTAAAATTCGTAGCCACAGGAAAAGAGTATGATGCAGATGAAATAGGGATCCTGAAGCTGAAACCCGAACCCAGAGAACAATTATCGGCGGGCGACGTGGGGTATATCATCTCGGGGATAAAAACTTCCAGGGAGGTGAAGGTGGGGGATACCATCACCCATGTTGACCGGCCCTGCCAGGGGATCATAGCAGGGTTTGAAGATGTTAAACCAATGGTGTTTGCAGGTATTTATCCTGTGGATGCGGATGACTACGAGGACCTCAGGGCCTCCATTGAGAAACTGCAGCTCAACGATGCATCACTGACGTTTATACCGGAGTCATCTGCAGCTCTTGGGTTTGGATTCCGTTGCGGTTTCCTGGGATTGTTGCATATGGAGATCGTACAGGAGAGGTTGGACCGTGAATTCAATATGGATGTGATCACTACGGTTCCCAACGTATCGTTCAATGTGCTTACCACAAAAGGTGAATTAGTTGAAGTGCATAATCCGTCGGGTCTGCCCGCAGCTACCTCGATTGACCATATTGAAGAACCGTACATCGATGCCCAGGTTATATCCCAGGCAGAATTTGTGGGATCCATTATGAAACTTTGCCTTGAGAAAAGGGGTACTCTGAAGAACCAGTTATACCTGACCAGTAACCGGGTTGAACTCACCTTTGAGATGCCGCTTGCGGAGATAGTATTTGATTTCTATGATAAGCTTAAAAGTATATCCAAGGGATACGCCTCCTTCGATTATCATCCACATGGATACCAGCGGGCCGACCTTGTGAAACTCGACATCCTTTTGAACGGAGAGATGGTGGACGCACTCTCCACACTGATCCACCGGTCCAATGCATACGATTTCGGTCGCAGGATCTGTGTTAAACTGAAAGAGTTGATTCCGCGCCAGCAATATGAGGTGGCCATACAGGCTGCCATCGGGGCGAAAGTAATCGCCCGTGAAACGGTAAAAGCTGTAAGAAAAGATGTGACTGCCAAATGTTACGGCGGAGATATTACCAGGAAGAGGAAACTGCTTGAAAAGCAGAAGAAAGGGAAAAAAAGGATGCGTCAGGTTGGAAATATCGAAGTACCCCAGTCAGCATTCCTTGCAGTACTAAAACTGGATTAATTGTTCGATTCGGGAAAGGGCTTCCAGCAGATACTCCCCCGGTAATCCGAAACTGATCCTGAGAAACCTGTCCATACCAAAATGATCGCCGGGAATTATCAATACACTCTTTTCTTTATGCAATCTTGTGGCCAGTTCAGTGGAATTGATATCAAGATTATATTTTACGAAAGCGATGGCAGCTGCCTGGGGAGGGACCCCCGTAAAAATATCTCCCTGCTCTTCCATCCATTTTGACAGAATTGGGTAACCCTTCCTGATATAATCCCTTGTTCGCTGAATAATTGCAGGGCGCACCTTCTCCGATAATGCCAGGGCAGCCAGTTTATTGGAAAGCATCGTCGCGCTCAGCGTGGTATATTCGTGCCTGGCCCAGACCAGGTCAACAATCTTTTCGGGAGCAACAATCCAGCCCGTCCTCAGTCCGGGTAACCCATATGCCTTGCTCATGCTGCCAACGGCAATCACTTTGTCATATCTTCCGTAAAAGGAGGGGGTTTGAATATCAGTGTAGTGTTCAGCGCCCGCATAAACTTCATCTGCAAGGATCCATGAACCTGATTTTTCGGCTATCCGGACAATCTGGTCCATTTCATCTTCTTTCAGAATATAACCTGTAGGATTGTTGGGATTGCAAATGGCAATGAGTCTGGTTGAGTCAGTTACCTTATTCTCCAGTTCCGCCAGGTCCGGTGCCCATCTGTTTTCCTCCCGTAATGAAAAGGTTTTTACATTCAGCCCGAGATTTTTTGCCACTCCCCAGACCTGCATATAATTGGGCAACATAACCACCACTTCATCACCCTGGTGCAGAAGTGCCTGCAGGCTGTTGAAATTTGCCTCTATGGCTCCAACCGTTACCAGTACATTTTCCGGACCGGCACGGTCATAAAGTCTGGCAATGTTATGCCTCAATTCGGGTATCCCGTTGGCATGTGCATAGTTGATCTCCGTATCGAGCAAATGATCCAACGAAGTGTTATTTATGTCCAATAATTCCCGGAGGGTAAGAGGATGAACACCGCTTTCCGAAAGATTAAAATCCACGGCCATCTCATAAACAGACATGTACCGTTCCATTTCAAATGGTTGAAATACTGGCATTTTTAGATAAGTAAAATTATGGTTCTTATTAGAATTTAGCTATTTCTCATCCACCACCAGCTTATAGCCCTTGCCGTGAACATTAATTATCTGTACACTGGGATCCGACTTCAGATACTTGCGCAATTTCGTGATGTATACGTCCATACTTCTGGCATTGAAGTAGTTATCGTCGATCCAGATGGCTTTCAGAGTAAAATTCCTTTCCAGTACCTGGTTGATATTGTTACAGAGAAGTGAAAGGAGCTCCGACTCTTTGGTAGTGAGCTTCTGGTGTGTACCGGTACCCGTGAGTATCTGTTTTTTTGCATCGAAAATGAATGAACCGATTTCCCACAGATCC
>CAZIAU010000399.1:0-3947 GCA_964536755.1 uncultured Bacteroides sp.
GTCCGCCCGGTCAAGGACACGTCCCGAACCAAGCTGATGTTCAATCATACCGTTCAGATTTGGATGAAGGTTCATTTTACTCTGAAGCAGGTCCCTGTCAGTCGATTCAAGGACCAACCCCTGTCTTTTCATCTCAATGTTGTACTGGATAGCCTGGTTGATGCACTGATCAAGGGTCCAGGCATTGTCATCCTGTCCGCAAAGATCCTGCACAATGAGCCCCGATGCAATTATCAATAAAATCTTTTTTATCATGATGATGAGCTTAACGGTTATGCTTCAGGATGAGTTTGTCATGATCCGCAAAATTCTGGTAGGAAGAAACGATCACCTTCTCCCCCGGTTCCAGTCCGCCGAGGACCTCGTAATATCTTGGATTCTGGCGGCCTATGCTGATATCCCGCTTTACGGCAAACTCTTCGCTTTCATCCAGTACGAAGACCCATTGTCCCCCGGTAGTCTGATAAAAGCCTCCTTTCGTCAGCAGGATCCCCTCCTTGGATTCGCCCAGTTGTAACCTGATCCTTGACGTCTGCCCGATCCGGATCTGATCGGGCACCTGGTCTGTAAATACCATATCCACGGCAAAACGGCCGTTGGCAACTTCGGGATATATCTTTGTAATCACTCCTGTATAGGGGTTACCTGCAAAATCACATTCCCCGTGGAGCCCTCTCTGGATCCTTGCAATGTAATGCTCGTCAATATCGACCCTCAGTTTATAGGAATCCAGTACATTGATGGTCCCAACACGGCTTCCGTAGGTGATCACCTCCCCGATTTCCGGATTCAGTGTTGCCAGTTCACCATTGATTGTAGCTTTGATATTCAGGTTCTCCAGGCGGCGGCGAATGATCCTCATGCTCTCTTCCATACTCTCGACAGACGATTCCAGGGAACTGATCTGGATGGAGCGGTAGATGGAATCGTTGCGGTAATTCTCCAGGAGCAGTTTCTGCATCTGACTGGATGATTTATAAGCTTCCCTTGACCGATCGAATTCCTCCCTGGAAATATGGTTCTGCTCAAAGAGGATCTTGTTATTCTCAAACATCCTCTTATTCTGGATCACCGTTGTTTCAAGATTAATGATCTGTTGCTGATAATTGAGCTTTGTCTGATCCATCTGCAGCCTGGCTGTCCGCAGCTCATTTATGGCCCTGACCACCTGTGCCTGGTTATTGGTAATTTCCAGCAGGAGGTTATCATTGGTAAGCCGGATGATCACATCACCCTTCTTTACCATGTTTCCCTCCTCGATAAGGATCTCTTCCACCCTTCCTCCTTCCACGGCATCCAGGTATATGGTGGTTATGGGTTCAACAGTTCCCTGGACAGTAATGTAATCCTGGAATATATCCCGTTTGACCTCGTCAATAGTAATACGCGAAATATCCACGTTGTATTTGGAACTCTTATCCCCGAAAATGATGATCCCCAGCACGGTCAGCATAAGTGCCCCGAACACAATGTACCAGATTGTTTTCCGGGATATTATCCCCTTTTTCTCAATTTTGCGGTCCATTCCATCCATATGTGTTGTTTTTAATTACCCCAATACTTCGCACCTATTATGCCAAAATAAATAAAAAATTGATTATCATAATCTTAGAAAACATACCGGGAGTGTTAATTGAGAAAAAGTGTTCGATTCCGGGATTATTGTGTACGTTTTCGTACACTACATGAAAGTATTTTACTAAATTTCCAAAAGAAAAGTATTGAATCTTAAGGTTTTGAAATATAAGGCACTCTTTTTGCTCTGACTAGCTATCAACTGACAATCAATAAATACAATGGAACAGAAAATTGGAAGAATTCTGGCGGTGGATGACAATGAAGACATCCTTTTTGCCTTGAAATTATTATTAAGGCCTCATGTAGAGATCATTGAGACTCTCACTGGTCCCGAACAGCTCCCCGGGTTTATGCATAAGCAGGACTGGGATGTTATCCTGCTGGATATGAATTTCACCAAAGATGCCATCAGCGGACAGGAAGGCTTCGATGCCCTTTCGGAGATCCTGGAAATAGATCCCAATGCCGTTGTGGTCTTCATCACAGCTTATGGAGATGCCGAAAAAGCAGTGAAGGCCATTAAGATGGGAGCGACCGATTTTATTCTTAAGCCCTGGCAGAACGAGAAGATACTTGCCACCATCAACTCGGCCATAAGCCTTCGGCGGACCCGGATCCAGGCCCAGAAACTGAAACTCAAGCAGCAGGAGATCAGCGCTGTACTTGATCAGCCATATACCGACTTTATCGGACAATCCCCAGAGATGTATGAAGTTTTCAACACCATCAAGAAAGTGGCTGCAACAGATGCCAACGTGCTTATCCTTGGAGAGAACGGAACCGGGAAAGAACTGGTTGCCAGGGCGCTTTACAGGAACTCCCCCAGGAAAGACGAAGTTTTCATAAGCGTGGACCTGGGTTCCATCCCGGACACACTCTTTGAAAGCGAACTTTTTGGTCACGAGAAAGGTGCCTTCACAGACGCTCATAAGATGAAACAGGGAAGATTTGAAATTGCTTCTTCAGGCACCCTGTTCCTGGATGAGATCGGGAACCTGACCTATCCCCTTCAGTCAAAGCTTTTAACGGTCCTCGAACGAAGAGAGATCACCCGGGTGGGTTCCACCAAACCTGTGTCCATCGATGTCAGGATGATCTGCGCAACCAATAATAATATCCATCAGGATGTGGCAGAAGGAGTGTTCCGTCAGGACCTTCTTTACAGGATCAATACGGTTGAGATACATCTTCCTGCCCTGCGCGACCGTACAGGTGACATACCCCTGCTGGCGGACCACTTCCTGAAGATCTACAGCAGGAAATACAGGAAATCCATACGTAACATTCAGTCATCCGCCATTAAGAAACTGAACCAGTACAGCTGGCCCGGCAACGTCAGAGAGTTGCAGCACGCCATTGAAAGGGCAGTAATAATGTGTGAAGGCACCAGCCTCAGCCCCGACGATTTCATACTCTCGTCGGTAGTAAAAAGCAGCGGGGGACTGGAACTGGACACGTATAACCTGGAAGATATCGAACGGACGATCATTGAGAAAGTCCTCAAAACAAACCAGGGGAATGTTACCCAGGCGGCCACACAGCTGGGACTGACCCGTACATCACTTTACAGAAGAATGGAAAAACATGGTCTTTAAACAGTTCCGCTTCAATATTATTTTCAGGGTACTTCTGCTTACTTCCACGTGCCTGGCCCTGTTCATCACACTGAACAGCACTTTCATATTTACGCCTGTTCTGGTAGCCGGACTGATCATTTACCAGGTGTGGTCACTGATAAGATATGTGGACAGGACCAACCGGGAGCTTGCCAGTTTCCTTGAAAGCATCCGTTATTCTGAGTTCACGCGCTCGTTCCGGATAAACAACACCGGGTCATCCTTCGACGAATTGAATGCTGCTTTCAACGACGTTATGAAAGATTTCCAGCAGGTAAGGTCGGAAAGGGAAGAACATTTTCATTACCTGCAGAGCATTGTTCAGAATATCGATATAAGTATCCTGGCGTACCAGCGGGACGGGACGGTTGAAATGATCAACCCGGCTGCAAAAAAGCTGTTCCAGATCAATACCCTGCGAAATATAAATACGCTCAGGACCCTCAGCGAGCAACTGGCCAATACCCTGCTCTCCATTAATCCCGGTGAAAACCGGCTCGTAAAGGTTCAGGACGAGGAAGGTACCCTTCAGCTGGCTATCTATTCCACCGAATTCAAGGTAAAGGATAAAGTGATCCTGCTGAGCACAGTGAAAAACATTCAACATGTACTGGAAGAACAGGAGACGGCAGCCTGGCAAAAGCTGATCAGGGTCCTTACCCACGAGATCATGAACTCCATTGCTCCGATCTCCTCCCTTTCCTCAACGGTAGAAAGCATGGTCAGGCCATACGCAACGGGAGAAAAGAGTCC
>CAZIAU010000400.1:0-3931 GCA_964536755.1 uncultured Bacteroides sp.
ATGTCTTTATAGCGCCGGATTATGAGTGGGTAAGACCACCCTGGCAACGGGGAGAAGGATTGGTGACCAGCCTTGACGATTCGGTAACCCACTCTTTCGAGCTGAAAATTGAGGGGCTCCCTGTCACCCGGTGCGAATTGTACAGAATAGAAGATGGCAAAAGGGTCACCGGGCAACTGAAAGATGAAAAGTTTAAGTTTGATGCTCAGCCCGGAAGATATGTGATTGATATCTCTCAGGTTGAAAAAGAGCCGGTTCCGGGAGACCGGCCCTTGTTCAAAGTATCAAAAGCGACCGGATCCATTACCATTGATGGAAAAATGAAGGAAAGGTCCTGGGCTCGTACCGAGGCAAGAAGTCTCGATTTCTTCTACGATGTGGCAGCCAGTGATGAAAAACAGGGAACGGAACTGCGCATGCTTTGGGATGACCAGTATCTGTATTTGCTTTATGAATGTGAAGATAAGTTCCTCACCTCATCCGAGCTGCAAAGGGATGGACCAACTTATCTGGATGACTGTGCCGAGATTTTCATCATACCGGTACCGGGTAGTCTTGATACCCACTTTGGGATTGAAATAAACCTGCTGGGGACAGTAAGCGATTTTATATTTTTCAATGACTTTTATGAAGGAGAAGATAAGATCCTGAGATCATTCAATCCGGAGATTGAGGCAGGGCTTGAATATAACGGGACCCTCAATGATAATTCTGACCAGGACAGGGGCTGGATCATGGAAATGGCGATCCCCATAAGCATGTTTGCAGAGCTTCAGACTCTGTACCCGGTTCAGAAAGGGAACAGGTGGGCATTCCAGGCAGCACGCCAGGATCGGAACAGTCTGAATAATACCTACAGGTCCAAGTCAACTATCTTCCCTATATATGATCTTAAGAAAGGGGGTTTCCATCAGCCGGACCGGTTTGGATTGATGGAGTTTATAGATTGAAGTTCATTGAATAATTCCAAAAATAGGGTAACTCCGATCAGAAAAATACTTGACTTAGAATCAAATTGATAGTAACTTGTGTCAAAACTAACACTGAGAACCTTAACCTAAAAGAGCTATGACACAAGAAACTGAAAAAAAGAATAAGATGAAATCCTATCTTCTCCTGGGCAGGGTGGTTGCCTACATTTGTGCGATTGCCGCAATTGTATTTACGATATTCGGACTTCTCGAGATACTTAAGATCACTCAACTCTCTTTTATAAGGATGAGTAATTCTTTCATGTTTGCCTTGCTGTTCGGCATCTTTGGCATGATCACGAGGATCTACGCCAAATTATTGGAATAGAATTTCAATTGTCATTCAATTCCAAGCCTTTTCTGTATCTCTTCAAGGGAAATACCTTTTGTCTCACGCATGACAAAAACGACCCAGATCAGCTGTCCGACCATACATACGGCATAGAAGGCAAATGTATATCCTCCCGAGACCTCGGCGATCAGCGGGAAGGTCCAGGAAATCAGGGCAGCTGCTGTCCAGTGCGTGGTGGATCCGAGGGATTGTCCCCTGGCTCTTACCCTGTTGGGAAAGATCTCACTCAGGTAGACCCAGATTACAGATCCCTGTCCGAATGCATGAGAGGCAATAAACACGAAAACACTGATTAAAACCACCCTGCTTCCTGCAAGGGTGAATTCAGTTCCGTAAGTAAAAAAGGCCCATGCAATGGTTCCGAGGCTTACAATGTAACCAATTGATCCCACGATCATGATCTTTTTTCTGCCTATCTTATCGATCACTGCCATAGCGGCAATGGTGAAAAGAAAGAGTATGCCACCCACTCCCATGGAGTTCAACAAGGCTGAACTCTTCTCAAATCCGGCCATACTGAAAATATGGGGTGCATAATAGAGGACCGCATTTATCCCCGATAACTGATTAAACAGGGCGATCATAAAGGCCAGCATTATGGGTGTCCTGTATTTTCTGGTGAAGAAGGGTTCCTTAATGGAGTGTTTATCCAGCATCAGGGATTCCTTGATCTCTGCAACAATAGTGTCGATGATGCCTGTATCAGTACCGCATTTAAGAAGGACCTGCCTGGCTTCATCAATCCTGCTTTCAGAGATCAGCCAGCGGGGGCTTCTCGGAGTGGTAAACAGGAAGAGAAAAAAGAGGGCAGCCGGGATGGCTTCCACTCCAAACATCCATCTCCATTCAAAAGATCCAAGATCAAGTCCGGCAATAATATAGTTGGAGAGGTAGGCTATCAGCATCCCGAAAACAATGTTCAGCTGTGCAACGGCAACCAGCCTGCCCCGCAGGCGGGCAGGTGAGATCTCGGCAATATACATGGGGGAAACCACAGATGCACCTCCGACCCCGAGTCCGCCGATAAACCTGAAAAACAGGAAGCTGTACCAATCCCATGAAAGCCCCGATCCGATGGCAGACACAAAATAGAGTATGGCCAGAAGGAACAGAACCGACCTGCGTCCATACTTGTCTGCGGGCCGTCCGATCAGCAGCGCTCCCGCAATGGTCCCGATGAGTGCGCTGGCCACGGAAAAGCCAAGTTCAAAGGAGGAGAGATCAAATGTGGACTTTAGCCATTGGGTTGTACCCGATATGACGGCAGTATCAAATCCGAAAAGCAATCCGCCCAGGGCGGCCACCATCGTAGATAAAACAAGGGTTCTTTTCATAAAAACGTATCTTATTGGTTGACCCGGACTGAAGAGAATCTGTATATAATCTTCTGGTCGTAAGTTTCTCCGGGTTCAAGTTTGACAGGTAAAAAAATTTCGTGATGTGGGGCATCCGGGAATCCCTGGGGTTCAAAGCATAAAGCTCCATACCGGTTGTAAGGAACGCCTCCTTTTCCGGTTTCTCCTGAGAGAAAATTGCCTGTATAAAAATGCATACAGAGTTGTGTTGTAAATACCTCCAGCAAACGTCCTGAAGAAGGATCAAAGGCTTTGGCGGCATACTTCAGATCACCATCCTGCCCGGAACTGATAATATAGTTCAGGTCAAAACCTTTAAACTTGGCCGATTGCATTTTTTCGATCCGGCTGCCGACCGTTGCCTCTTCTCTGAAATCCACGGGCAACCCCGACACAGGCACTATCTCCCCTGTCGGGATCAGATCGTCATCAGCCGGAGTATATAAATCCGCATTGATCTGAACCTGGTGATCCAGTATGGTTCCCGCACCTTCTCCTTCAAGGTTAAAATAACTGTGATGGGTCATGTTGACCAGTGTTGGCTGATCGGTAGTTGCCGAAAAACGAATCCCCAGTTCGTTATCCATATTCAACGAGTATTCGACAATGCAGCTTAAATTCCCGGGGTAACCCTCTTCACCATCCCTGCTGACATAATTCAATGTTACACCAACTATGCTATCAGAACTGAAAATTTCACCCTTCCAGAGCACCTTGTTAAATCCTTTTACTCCGCCGTGAAGGTGGTTCTTCCCAAAATCAGGAAGGGTGTTGGGGGCCAGGTCATATGATCTGCCGTTCAGTTTGAATTCGGCCCCACCCATCCTGTTGGCTACCCTGCCTATGGTAGCACCGAAATAGTAAGCATCGTTCTGATATCCTTCAATATCATCATAACCCAGTACCACATCAGCTATGTTCCCGTCTTTATCAGGAACCCTGATCGCTTTTACGATGGCCCCGAATTCAATGATTTCGATTTCCATTCCTTTTCCGTTGTAAAGGGTAAAAGAATTAACCTCCAGACCATCCCCGGTTGTGCCGAAGGTTCTTTCTTTAACTTTCAATCCGCTATCGGTTGCAGTTTTGGGATTTATTCCGGTTACTGAATCCGGGTTACCGGTTCTGTTTAAGCAACCGGTCATCAGCAGAACCACCGTAATGGTTAGCAGGAAATTGATTTTCATCTCAGGTTAGCTTATTGTGAAAGGGATGAAAATACAGAAAATGAACTATGTTCCAAAGAAAGTTGG
>CAZIAU010000401.1:0-3928 GCA_964536755.1 uncultured Bacteroides sp.
CCGGAGTCCCTCGACCCGGGCCTTAATTATGAAGGCAATATTACCGAAGGGTCCTTCGCTCCCGAACACTTCCCAGAATTTTAGTCCCTGATAACCCTCGCTGGGCTCTGTAAATTGGGGAAATTTCCCGTTTCCCCAGTTAAAATTACCGCTATCAACGATTAATCCGCCGATGGAGGTGCCGTGACCACCAATCCATTTGGTGGCTGATTCCACAACGATACTGGCACCATGGTCAATAGGCCTGAAAAGATAGCCTCCTGCTCCAAAGGTGTTGTCAACTATTAGCGGGATGTCATATTTCCTTGCAAGTGCACCGAACTTGTCAAAATCCGGAATATTGAATCCGGGATTTCCAATAGTCTCCACGTAGATAGCCCTTGAATTTTCATCAATCAATTTTTCAAAATCATCAATTTCCAGCGAATCGGCAAAACGGGCCTCCCATCCCAGGTTCTTGAAAGTCACTTTAAACTGGTTATAGCTTCCACCGTAAAGATAGGGGCTGCTGACAATGTTCTGCCCGGGCTGCAGAAGGGTGTTGAATGTGACGATTTGTGCCGCATGTCCCGATGCAACAGCAAGGGCTGCAATACCTCCTTCCAGGGCAGCAATTCGTTGTTCGAGCACATCATTGGTCGGATTCATTATCCTGGAATAGATATTACCAAATTCTTTAAGTGCAAACAGGTTCGCACCATGTTCAGAATTGTTAAAGGTAAAGGAGGTGGTCTGGTAAACCGGGACGGCCCTTGCATTGGTTGCCGGGTCGGGGGTATGTCCTGCATGGATCTGCAGTGTTTCGAAATTCTTATATGTATTGTTCATAATATAAATTTGAATATGTAAAAATAGGAAGGAAATCTTCCGTAATCACTCAATCTGGATCTTAGAAGAAAAACCTGCTTTAAAAAAATATTATTCGATGGATCGAAGCCCCTGTAGCGGAAAATGATATTATTACCGTTATTCTTGCCGGAGCCGCGGCATGGACATAGGCAGAACGGGCAGTGTGTGAATCTCAGTTTTCATTGCTTTCTTTAACAATCACAATTGAAGTGTTGTATTGATAGGTCAAATATATTATTACTAATCACTTATGTCAAATTGGTTGAATGTAAAATGAAAGAATAATTTAGATTAGGAGGATGTATAGAGCTCAATCACAGCGTGTTATGGTGTGTTGCAATTTGTATTAAAAACTATATGTCAGACCGAGTCCGAATAACTCTTTGAACTGCACGCGCGGTTCCGGATCGCCCGTTCCCCCATCGGGCTCAAACAGAATATCCCGGTCATATATAAGCTGAGTAATAAGTGTAGCGGATATATACTCATTCACAGTGAATTTAAGCAGAAGGTCCCAGTTTATATCAACATATTGCGGATTTTCAAGATAATTTGAAAAGAAGTCGATCTTCGTGTCCACCAGTACGTTTTTCATGATCTGATCCTTATAGGAGAGTTTTATATATCCTCCGAATTCTGCCCTGATAGTTTTATCCGGTTCCACACCAAAGGAGCCTATAGAGGAAAGGTAATCATCAAATACCATAGTTACCTTTCCCGCAACCGGTGCAATGAGGGCGGTAAATTTATCGTTGGGTTTATAGTCCATACCCAGTGAAAGGTTCAGGTATCCGGGCGACAGGAAACCGGATATCTTGGTCCGGACTGCTTCTCCAGGTTTATTATAACCAACGGCAAATTGGGATTTAAAACTGAGCAATCCGCTGTAAAACCATTTTTTTGAGGCTCTGTACCCGAACTTGGATGAGATGTCTATCTTATCATCACTTTTGCGCGCCTTCTCATTTCCCTGGTGCACTAGTCCATAACCCAGTATCATATCATTGTCCCAGTTCAGAGTTCCATTGTCGTAATCGGCAGATAAATTCAGAAGGGCATTTCCCGAAATACTATTATCACCTCCGGCAGCCCAGTTTGTAAGCGAAAGCTGTGAAAGGTTCAAAGAGGTCATTCCACTATATTTCCAGAGTGTATCAGATTCAACAGATTCCTGTGAATAAACAGTTATTGCCAAAAAAAAGGTCGTTAAACAAATCAGGTGTTTTTTCATAATGCGGGCTGATTAATTAATATATCGATGAGCACTTCTGTCTTATTTTCCATCTGGATGTTATAATTACGGTGTTAACAAAATCAAATGACGTTTGTTTGATAAGATTTATCCACATCATTTACGATTCCCTCTTTTTTTGAAAGGGATGAGACGCTAACAACTCCGTTTACCCGTATGAGTCATCAAAAAAAAAATTATCTTCGCCTTATGGAGATAAAAGAGCTCTATAATAACCTCAAAGCGGCTTATACAGAGGAGAACCTTCATCTGATATCGAGCAGAATTATCGATATGTTCAGGGACCAAAAATATGATTCCCTCAGGGCCATTCAGAGGGTGGTCAACGAATTTCACCCTTGCAGTGAGGAGAAGATAAACAGGGTGTTTTCCCGGCTGATCATGATTTACCATCCCGACCGGCTGAACCAGTCGTTGGACAAACTGGAACAGGCATATAAGAGAGGTGATTTTGAAGAGATGTACACTATGTCTCACATCCTCAATGTCCAAAATCTCAAACCTGAACATGTTACAGTAAGCTCAATTATTACAGATGAGGATATTGAAGAAACATTTGGCTGGGATGAGGATGTGGATGGATTTTCATTTATTATGGAACAGGAGGAGTATGAGGAAGAGTTTGAAGAGGATATTGATCTGACCGGCCATACTTTCCTGTCATCTCTCAAGAGAAGGATCTATGGCAATCTGAATGTGGATTTCCCGATCTATCTCCTGGAGGACCTGGAAGAAATAGAGATGGCCGATTACGAGATCGAATACCTGGATGGGATTGATGCCTGCAGGTATGCCAGGGTTGTTGACCTTACAAATAACAACCTTACCGATCTCACCGATCTTCAGCATCTTCACCAGATTGAGCGGCTCTATCTCTCTAACAACCATATCGGTATGATCGATCCGCTCAGTAATCTGACCGTATTGCAGGTGCTTGATATTTCCTACAATGATGTGGATGATATTTCACCACTGTTTGAATTGTCCCACCTATCCTATCTGAACGTGATGGGGAACAGGATCCCTTCATGGCAGCTGGAAAAGCTCCAGATGAAAGGAGTTACCGTAGTGGATTGAACATGCTGGTTATCAAAACCGGGACAGCAGTCTTTTCATTGCCTCCACATTTCTGGAATTGAGCACATTCTTTGACTCCGGAGTGTAGAGGAATGCGAGCAGATCCCCATAATGTTCCTCCACCTTTGGCCGAATGATCTTATAGGTGGGATTCATTAGTTTATTTTCAACGGTGAATCCTTCATCCAGGATTCCTGTATTGGCCGGAATCCATCGTTGCGGGAACATATCCCCGAATTTTCCATTGGTCCTGTATTCCCTTATTTCATTATCCAGCAGCGTCAGGCAGGCGTTAATTCCTTCCTCCGTATCGTGTGCAAGTCCTATACCTTTCAGGTAGCGTTTCAGAGCCCCGGAATCTGGATGGACCAGGGCTATGGTGTAAGGATCCTGATTATTGTGCAGCAGGCACTGGTCTATATATTCGGACTGATCCGTGAAAGCTTCCTCGATCCCTTCCGGGCTGTACTTTTCCCCGTCATCGGCAATAAGAAGGCTTTTGTACCTTCCGAGCACATAAAGAAATCCGTCGGCATCCATATAGCCCATATCACCTGTAAAGAGCCATCCGTCCCTGATGGTATCTGCTGTGGCTGTTTCATTTTTCCAGTAGCCCTTCATGATATTTTCTCCACGGATCACGATCTCGCCTTTTTCACCAATGGGCAGTTCGTGCCCTTCATCATTGCAGATGCGGATCTCCAGGTTTTCAGGGATTGATCCGGAAGCCCCCAATTTATGCCTGTCCGG
>CAZIAU010000402.1:0-3922 GCA_964536755.1 uncultured Bacteroides sp.
AATGGAATCAAATCTGGATCTGCTACTTATGTCGTTGCCGGAGGACGAAAGAAGGATGCTTCAACTCAAGTATCACAAGAATTATTCCGTCAAAGACCTTCAGAATGAATTCGATTTATCAGCCAGTGCAATTAAGATGAGACTGCTCAGGGCCCGGTCGAAAATGGGTCAGATTATCGGGATCCAGGAAGCGGCGTAGCAGTAAGATACATAAGACAAATCTCTTTCATTTGTTCTGATCGTCATCAACCAGACCTTTACGGATGGCAAATTTTACTAAACCGGCTGTGTTTTTAGCGCCGAGTTTCTCAAGGAGGTTTCTCCTGTGAGTATCCACGGTACGAATGCTTATAAAGAGCTTTCTTGCAATCTCCGGGTTTGAATACTCCTGTGCTATCAGCTTCAATACTTCAATTTCCCTGGGTGATATTGGAATATCAGACATTTTTTTTCTCGAATAAGCCGGTTTATGGAGCTGTTCAATTAAAATTGCTGAAACTTCCCTGCTGAAGTAACTGTCACCTTTGGATACACTTCGTATGGCAGTCAGTACCTCATCCTTTCCCGTATTCTTGAGCAGGAACCCGATAGCACCCTTTTCCAGTGCCTGAATTACAAAATCATGTAATCCCATCATGGATAATATCAGGATCTTTACATCCGGATGGTTCCTGCTGATGATTTCAGTAATCTCAATCCCACCGGGTGTACCAATATCAATGTCAAGAACGAGTACGTCAACATTGAGAGATTCGATTTTTTCTATTACCTCATGTCCGTTGGCAGCTTCACCCACAACCTCAATATCCTTCTCCCTGTCCAAAATAGACCTGACTCCCTCTCTGAAGATTTTATGATCATCTGCAAGCATTACTCTTATTTTATCCATGATATAGTAGTTTTCACGATGAGGTTAAAGCGGAATCTCAATACTGGCAATTGTACCTTTATTTTTTCGTGACTCAAGTATGAATTCTCCATTCAATGTCATGACCCTTGTTTCAATATTAATAATTCCTATTCCGGAATTGTCCGGATTCTTAATATTCTGATCAAACCCGATTCCGTCATCTTCCACCATGAGTATTATGCTATGATCGTGTTTGATCATCTGGACCAGGATTGCGGAGGCGCTGGCATGTTTCACTGCATTATTTATCAGTTCCTGCCCACACCGGTACAGATTAAGTTCAAGACCGTGATCAAACCTGACCTCAGCATCAAAATTGCAATAGAATTCAACCCTGGATTTAGAGGAATTATTGATTTTTGTTGTGAGGTTGACGAATGCAGAGTATAAACCAAACTCTTCAAGGAGCCTCGGTATTAAATGGTGAGAAAGATCCCGCAGATCGCTCGTAATAGAGTGAAGTGTATTTCGAATATTCTGAAGTTTCTCCTCCGATTCCTTGTCGTTCGTTCCCCCGTGCTCATCCAGAAATGTATCAAGTTCAAGATTGGCAGCTGAAAGAAGGGGTCCTATACCATCATGAATCTCCCTGGCTATTCTTTTTCGTTCATTTTCCTGCCCTGCGATTATGGACTGGATGGATCCGACCTCCATCTCTTTCATTCTTGTTACATCATTGATGATGCAGATAAAACCACTGTTAAAACTGACTCCCTTAACCATTAGGAAGCGGTCATTTATGTTTAACGATTCAACATTAAAGGACTTCCTGTTTTTTTCAAGAATGCCGGAAAATTTTTCGTGAATCAGTGGAATATGTTCAATGCAATCCAGGATATTTTGCCCGATTATTGCGCTGTCTGGTGAACTCAGTTGCAATAAGGCTCTGGCCAGCCGATTAGCATGGGTTATGACCCCCGATTCATTCACAGACAGTATTCCCATGGGAGCATGGCTCATGAGGGATGCAAGAAAGTCATCCGGTTTATTTCTATTTGAATTCTCCGGTACCATTTGACAAAATCGTGGTAGCAAAAATACAACGAAAATGAATTTAATATCCAATATGTGACCATTAAAGATTTTGTAGTCCTAACTAAAAACCAATCAATGAAAACTAGAAGAAGGATCCTTGTTCCGGTAGATTTCAGTGCTCAATCAGATGCCGCACTACTATATGCAGGTAACCTGGCTAAAAGCAGAAATGAAATGATCTCCTGTATATATGTGATAGAAGATTATGAAGATGACCATGGCAGACTCACTCCGATGGAAAATAAACATAAGATTCGCAGGGAAGCTGAGCAAGAACTTTCGGAACGAATCAATTCAGTACTGAATAAGGATTATAATATTGATTTTGAACTGATTATAACCTCAGGAAAAGTCTCTGAGAAAATTCTTGAAAAGGCAATGGATCTTAATGTAGAGATGATTGTTATGGGAAAGTCAAATTCATCAAAGCATAAAAGGAGATTCATAGGATCGAATACAAGGCATGTTCTGGCAAAATCTCAGGTTCCGGTTATCACAACATGCGGTCAGAGGTTCATTACAACAGGAAAAATAATTCTGCCCCTGGACCTGTCCAAACCTATAAATCTTCATGTCAGCAGCGCTGCTGACATTGCAAAAAAACTTGATACTCCGATCATTGTAATCAGCGTAATTGAGAAATCCAGGATCAGAATGACCCCGCTGTACAGGAAAAGGTTTAAAGATATTAAGCTTCTGTTAACTGATATAGGAATTCCCTGTGATACAACTCTTCTGGTGAATCATTCATCTGTTTCAAATGAAATAGTATCCTTTTCCAACAGGGTCGACACAGGCCTTCTTTTACTGATAACAAAAAACGAGACCGATCATCACAGGCTTACGATGTCATCGACGGTCAGAGAAATCATCTCCTCATCAGAAGCTCCGGTACTGAGTTTGAATCCAATTTCTTCTTCAAATATCACAAAAGAAGATTCGACACAGATAAACGAATCCAATCCCCTGGCCTGGTTCATGTTGAAAAGCCGGCTTATGAACTATCAAAAAGAGATATAAAAATGGCATCTATGCTGACCCTCCTCGACGGAGCAAATCCCGACGTTCCCGGTGTATCCAAGGAAGCTCTTATCCTGAGCAAACAGGTATGCGATCCGGATCTTCCATTGAGTGAAAGAATCGAAGCCTATGAAGATATTATGAACATGGAAATCGGAGATACATCCTTTACAAGGGCAAGGACTCTGGAAAGAGAATCAGGGATCCGGCAATTGTATCTGAAATTTGAAGGCAATAACCCAACGGGAACACAGAAGGACAGAATAGCATTCAGTCAGTGTCATGATTCATTGCGACGTGGTTTTGATACGATCACTGTGGCTTCGTGTGGGAATTACGGAGCCTCAATTGCATTCGCTGCTAAACTGGCCGGAATCCAGTGCGTTATCTATATCCCCGAGAATTATCATACAGAAAGAGTTGATGAGATTAACAGTTACGAAGCCAGAGTCGAAAGAATCCCGGGCGGTTATGAAGAGTCGGTCAAATATTCTATTGAGATGGCGCAGGCCAACGAATGGTATGACGCTAATCCGGGTGGTGCGAATACAACTCTGCAGATCATGTCCTATGCAGAAATTGCCTACGAAATATACGATGTACTTCGTGATGCACCTAAAATTGTGGCCATTCCGGTTTCCAATGGCACACTGCTGACAGGAATCTACCGTGGGTTTTTAAATCTGAATAAAAGGGGAAAGACCTCCAGGATCCCAAAAATAATTGCAGCTTCTTCCACACACAAGAATCCGATAGTATATTCTTTTAAAAAGAATCTTGACAGGTGCATAGACCTGGTCCCCGAGAAAATAAAGGAAACCAGAATTAATGAACCTTTGATAAACTGGCACAGTTTCGATGGAAATGATGCCCTTTACGCCATAAGGGAATCCGGCGGAGCTGCATATGATATAAGCGACGAAAAAATGATAAGGTTATCAAAAATTCTGAAAGATA
>CAZIAU010000403.1:0-3535 GCA_964536755.1 uncultured Bacteroides sp.
ACTCAAAAATCATTCCTGCAAACGGATTACTTTTAATTTTTCAATGAATCAGTATTTAATCTACTGATTATAATCCGGATAGCTTTTTAATCTCATTAAGAATATTCAGGGCTTCTACAGGAGTCAGGTTGTTGATATCAAGCCCTGCAATCTGGTCGCGTATCTGTTTGAGAATTGGGTCATCCAGCTGAAAAAAGCTCATCTGGAGGCCCTCCCGCTGACCAGCCAGTTCACCAACCGGTTTGCTAAGGTTTTTCTCCCCCCCTGTCTTTTCCAGTTCCTCAAGGATCTCATCAGCCCGTTTTATAACACTTCTGGGCATTCCGGCCATTCTTGCCACATGTATTCCAAAACTGTGTTCACTCCCTCCCGGAACAAGTTTTCTAAGGAAGATAACCCTGTCATCCAGTTCCTTAATTGATACATTGTAGTTCCTGATCCTTGAAAAAGAAGCTTCCATCTCGTTCAGTTCATGATAATGGGTGGCAAACAGGGTTTTAGCTTTGCCTTCCGGTTTCTCATGTATATATTCAACCATTGCCCAGGCAATGGAAATCCCATCGTAAGTACTTGTTCCCCTTCCTATCTCATCCAGGATCACCAGGCTTCTCTCTGAGAGGTTATTCAGGATACTAGCTGCCTCCAACATTTCAACCATAAAAGTTGATTCTCCCAGCGAAATATTATCCGATGCCCCTACCCGTGTGAATATTTTGTCCACCCATCCAATGCTTGCATCCTGTGCCGGCACAAAGCTACCCACCTGGGCCATCAGTGTGATGAGTGCAGTTTGCCTGAGGAAGGCTGATTTCCCCGACATATTTGGCCCGGTAAGAATGATGATCTGCTGATCACTGTCATCCAGCTTCACACTGTTGGTAATATACTCTTCATCAAATGAAAGTTGTCTCTCTATAACCGGATGCCGTCCTTCAGTAATATCTATCGTTGTGGATTCATTGACCTCCGGACGACAATAATCATATTCGATGGCGATCGTCGAGAATGAGTACAGGCAATCGAGCCGGGCTACCAGCGAAGCGTTTAACTGAATAGCCTCCACCCAGTCTGAAATGCTCCTCACAAGTTCCTGAAATAAATCTGCCTCAAGGGACAGGCACTTCTCCTCAGCCCCCAGTATTTTTTCCTCATATGATTTGAGTTCCTCGGTAATATAGCGCTCGGCACTCACAAGTGTCTGCTTCCGGATCCATTCGTCCGGTACTTTATCCTTATGTGTGTTCCTGACTTCAATATAATATCCGAAAACATTGTTAAACCCCACCTTCAGGCTTGATATGCCTGTTCTTTCCGTCTCTCTCTGCTGAAGATTCACCAGGTAATCCTTTCCCGAATTCATCATCTCCCGGAGTTCGTCCAGTTCCCCGGAAACACCTCCGGCAATTACTCCTCCTTTATTCAGCAATGCCGGGGGATCATCTTCTATTTCACGTTCTATGCGGTTCCTCACCTCTTCACACGGATCCAGCTGAAGGGCAAGTTTTTTCAGTGATATCTCCCCCGACCGATCACATTGTTCTTTCAGCGGAGTAATTGCCCCCAGGGCATTTTTTAACTGAACCAGCTCCCTGGGCAGAATTCTTCCTACCGCTGCTTTTGATATAATTCTTTCAAGATCACCTATCTTTTTTATCTGTCCGCCGAGGAATTCCCGGAATTCTGCCTCATTATTGATATAGTCTACCATGTTGTGCCGTTCCCGGATCAGGAGGACATCCTTGAGGGGAAGAGACAGCCATCTTTTCAACAATCGTGATCCCATAGGTGTCACTGTCCGGTCCATCACATCCAGGAGGGTCTTCGCTCCCTCATAAAGAGGGTTAAATATCTCCAGGTTTCTTATTGTAAAACGGTCCAGCCACATATAGTGGGCTCTTTCTATCCTCGACAGACGGGAAATATGGCCTGTATTTGAATGCCGGGTAATATCAAGATATTGCAATATGGCTCCACTGGCAATGATGCCCTGTACCAGATCCTGAACCCCAAAACCTTTAAGAGTCTTAGTCCCAAATTGACGCTGAAGTTTTTCCCTTGCATTGTCCTCGGTATACACCCAGTCATCCAGCTGGAAGGTGTAATATCCCTCCCCGAAGGCCTCATAAAAAGATTCACAGTTGCTCTTCCGAATTAAAACTTCCTTGGGACCAAAACCGCTCAACAACTTGTCAATAAAGGCAAGATCCCCCTGCGATGTTAGAAATTCACCGGTAGAGATATCCAGAAAAGCTATTCCGTTTATCTGCCTGTCCAGGAAAACACTGGCCAGGAAATTGTTCTCCCTGTTTTCCAGTACATGTTCATTGTATGTTACTCCAGGGGTAACCAGTTCGGTGATGCCCCGTTTTACTATTTTTTTTGTCAGTTTTGGATCTTCGAGCTGCTCACATATGGCCACCCTCTGACCGGCACGAACAAGCCGGGGCAGGTAGGTGTCCAGTGCATGATGAGGAAACCCTGCGAGTTCCACAAATGATGCTGCCCCATTGGCCCTCCTGGTAAGGGTAATGCCCAATATCTCCGCAGTCCTGATTGCATCTTCACCGAAGGTTTCATAAAAATCACCGACCCTGAACAGTAATACAGCATCGGGATGTTCGGCTTTGACTGCATAGTATTGCTTCATCAGGGGCGTTTCGACGATATTTTTCGGAGCTTTCAAGGTCAACGGATTGGTTCTCAAAAATAAAGGTTATGAAGGGATATTCGAAGCGATGTTGAAAAGTATGCCTTTTTATTTTTCATGTTTTTTTCGTTCTTGA
Source organism: uncultured Bacteroides sp. (assembly GCA_964536755.1). GTDB lineage: Bacteria > Bacteroidota > Bacteroidia > Bacteroidales. The sequence goes on from CAZIAU010000403.1 coordinate 2,784, forward strand.
GTTTATGCTTTCAAAAAAATATTTACTCACTTACCTGATTTTTTCAGGTTTTTTCCTTGGTATTCTGTGTGGCTGGCTGGTGGGAGAACCAATCCTTGTTGTGGCCGACCCCATGAAGGACCTTTTCCTGCGGCTTCTGAGAATGGCGATCCTTCCTCTTGTAATTACTTCTATCATCAGTGCAGTAATCCGTGTAGGAAGCAGTAAGGGGTTGGGAATAATTAGCTTGAGAACTATCACCTATTATATTACTACAAGCTTGCTTGCCATATTTACCGGACAGATCCTTGTAAACATCTTTCAGCCCGGAAAAGGGGCAAATATTGGCCTGGCAGAAAATCCGGATACTATTGGCGTGGTTGACCAGGGAATCGGGGGGCTTCTTTTGAATATCATTCCGGAAAATCCCTTTGAAGCGATGGCCAATGGTGATGTGTTGCCCGTGATCTTTTTTTCACTGTTGTTCGGATTCTTTATCACCCGCTTGAAACCTGACCAGAAGGATCTTATGGGTAACCTGTTTACAGCAGCTTTTGAGGCCATGATGAAGGTAACCTCGTTTATCATCTGGAGTGCACCCATCGGGATTTTTGGTATTATCGCCGGCATAGTGGCTAAAACAGGGTTTGAAGCATTTTCTTCACTGGGTAAATTTTTCCTTGTTGTACTGGCCGGATTGTCCTTTCACTTTTTCATTACACTTCCCCTGTTGCTGAAATATATCGGTAAATGCAGTCCGGTTAAACATTACC
>CAZIAU010000403.1:3545-3908 GCA_964536755.1 uncultured Bacteroides sp.
CGGCACTGATGACTGCCTTTTCAACCTGTTCAACCATAGTTACTCTTCCGTTGACCATGAAGGCGGTGACTGAAGTTTCAGGTGCATCCCAAAAGGCGGCCGGTTTTGTCTTACCTATTGGTGCAACAATAAACATGGATGGTACTGCACTCTATGAATGTGTAGCGGCCATTTTTATTGCACAGGTATATGGATTTGACCTGGGCATTACAAATCAGGTTATTATTGTGATCACGGCAGTTCTTGCATCCATAGGAGCGGCCAGTATTCCCATGAGCGGACTGGTCATGATGTCAATTATCCTTAAGGCTGTGGGCCTTCCCCTTGAAGGTGTGGGCCTTATCCTTGCGGTGGACCGGATCC
>CAZIAU010000404.1:0-3900 GCA_964536755.1 uncultured Bacteroides sp.
TCCATGATTGAGAAGGGAGAGGTGATCCTTCGGGAATCCATGAATGCCGGGTATGAATTTCTCTTTATAGAACATATCCGGGAATGGGAGAAAAAATGGGCCCGTTCGGATATTGTCATTGAGGGTGATACAGCAGCACAGCAGGCCATCCGTTTCAATATTTTTCAGCTGAACCAGACCTATACGGGGAAGGATGAAAGACTGAATATCGGGCCAAAGGGTTTTACGGGAGAAAAATATGGAGGAGGGACCTACTGGGACACAGAAGCTTACATGGTCCCATTCTTTCTCAGCAGCGCTCCGGAAAAAGTTGCCAGAAACCTGCTTGTTTACAGGTACAGGCACCTGGGAAAGGCCATTGAAAATGCAGAGAAACTTGGTTTTACGGAAGGAGCCGCCCTCTATCCCATGGTGACCATGAACGGAGAGGAGTGTCACAACGAATGGGAGATCACTTTTGAGGAGGTTCACCGGAACGGGGCTATTGCCTACGCAATTTTCAATTACATCAGGTATACGGGGGACAAGGAATACCTGGCCCTTTTCGGGCTTGAGGTGCTTATCGGCATTTCCCGTTTCTGGAGACAGAGGGTTAACCGCTCCGGGGCTTCCGGAAAATATGTAATTCTTGGAGTTACGGGCCCCAATGAGTACGAGAACAATGTGAACAATAACTGGTACACCAATAAGCTGGCCCACTGGACCCTCTCTTACACTCTTGAATCCCTGGATATTGTAAAGGAAACCAACCCAGAGATGTATGATAAGGTCTTAAAGAAAACAGGCTTCAACTATATGGAGGAAACCGAGGCCTGGAAGGAGATCCTGGAAAATCTCTTACTTCCTTATGATGAGGAACTGGGGATCTTTATGCAACAGGACGGGTATATGGATAAGGAGCAGCTTATGGCAGGTGACCTTGATCCCGGCAAGAGACCAATAAACCAGCACTGGTCATGGGACCGGATCCTGCGTTCCTGTTTTATCAAGCAGGCCGATGTGCTCCAGGGTATATTTCTCTTTGAAGATGAATACGATAAGGATACCATCAGGAGGAATTTTGATTTTTATGAACCCAGGACCGTACACGAGTCCTCTCTATCTCCCTGTGTGCATTCTATACTGGCCTCCAGGCTGGAAAGATCTGACATGGCTTACAGGTTGTTCCTCAGGACCGCAAGGCTGGACCTGGATGATTACAATAACGAGGTGAAAGAGGGACTGCATATTACCAGTATGGGAGGTACCTGGATGTCGGTGATCTATGGGTTCGGTGGTATGCGGATAAAAAATGACCTGCTGAGCTTTGAACCGCGTATCCCTGTGAACTGGAAAGGGCTGTCATTCACGATCCTCTACCGGAAAAGAATCCTCAGCGTAATGGTTAAGAAAGGGAAAATAACCATTGAAAACCTGGAGGGAGACAGATTGGAGATTTATCTGCAGGGCGAAAAAAGGCTGCTTGAAGCAGGAGGATCTGTGGTTGCAGAGATATAAATATTTTGTATTTTCGCAGGGTTAAAACTGAAAACAATGAAGGACCGATTCAAACAAGCTATTAAAAACGTCATAACAGTTACTGCAGTTTGCGTTGACGAACGTGATGATGCCTTGCTTTGGCGGATGACCTGACAGAGAAGAAACATTAATAAATAAAATGAGGCTGTCTCGGAAGGGGCAGCCTCTTTTTTCGTTTAGAATACTTTCGCAAAGCTTTAACGCAAAGTGGTTATTGCTTCACAAAAATCCCAGTTTGCTTTTAAAGCATTGCTCAGTTTTTAAGGAGAGAAAAGGCGAGCCATTGGAGAGGCTCTTTTTAATTGCAGTATGGCAGGCTGTGAATAATAATCGCCGGGACTGCTGCCATCAGGATCAGGCAAAAAACAGAAATAATGGAAAGCATCACAACGATCGTGAAAGGGACCACGGCAAACCTGGTCCATGTATGTTGCGGGAAAGTGGTCTATCAGATTGAAACCCCGGATCATCTCTACCAGCTTGAGATCGATTCAAATCATCAGGAATGGGAAACCACCTACCTGACCCCTTCTTTTAAATCCATCACACTTATGCGATGGATCAGAAAGGGAATGGAGAGTAATGACGGAACCTTTATAAAATTAAGGTAGTCATGGAAGAAGGTGAAAAACAACTGGGATTTAAAGGTCAAAACCAAGATCGGTCAGGCTTGTCCTTTCATGGATATGGATGGCCTTGAATCCCAGTTCCTGTGATGTCTTTATATTATGAATATTGTCATCGAGGAAAAGCGTCTCTGCGGGCTCAATTCCTGAATCTTTGATCACATATTCCCAGGCTTCGATTTCCGGTTTATGGTAACCGATCTCGAAAGAATAATAGATCTTTTTAAATACACTCTGCAAAGTCACTCCGGCTGTGTCAAGATACATCTGCTCAAAGACCGGTACGTGCATGGCACATGTATTGCTGAGCATATAAAGCGAATAACGTTCTTTCAGCCTGTCCAGTAACGCCCCCCTTTCTTCAGGTATCCCGACCAGCATGGCGGTCCAGGCCCGGTTTATTTCGTCATCTGTAATCTCAAGACCCGATATCCTGCGCACCTCATTCCTGAATCCGTCGGTGTCCAGCCTCCCGGTTTCGTATTTAAAGAAGATATCTGTAACCATATTCTCCGGGTATTGCAGGAACATGGCCGGAAGGCCCAGTTCATAGAATAACTGCTTGGTGGCGTTAACATCAATATCCAGAATGACCCCGCCAAGGTCGAACAGGATGTTACGTATTTTCGAAGGTTCTGACATGCATTTTGTATATTCGCATGAACCAAAGATATAAGAAATACCAGACAGAGATGCGGATTTCAGGAAGTCATTTCAGGGCCATCTGGATGGATGATGATCCTTCGGTCATTCATGTGATCGATCAGCGGAAACTGCCTTTTGAGTTCAGCATAATAACGATGGAAAGCGCCGAAGAAGCCTGTGACCTGATAACAGGCATGGCAGTTCGGGGCGCCCCCCTGATAGGTGTTACAGCATCTTACGGGATATACCTGGCAGCATTGAAGAGCAGCACAGTCAACTGGTGTGATGAAGTTAAGGAAGCAGGAGAGATGCTGGTCCGAACCAGGCCCACGGCTGTTAACCTGAAATATGCTGTGGACATGATGATGGAAGAGGTAGTCTGTTCCGGGTCCAGGGAAGGAATGATCGATCGCCTTTTCCACCTGGCAGTCCGCCTTGCCGAAGATGAAGTATTGCGTTGCAGGAAAATTGGAGAACACGGGGTAACTTTGATTCGCGAACTTTATGAAAAGAACAATCGCCCGATCAATATCCTTACCCATTGCAATGCGGGTTGGCTGGCCTGCGTGGATTATGGTACAGCCACCGCTCCCATATACATGGCCCATGACCAGGGTATTCCCGTTCATGTCTGGGTGGATGAGACCCGGCCGAGGAACCAGGGAGCCAGGCTTACAGCCTATGAACTCGGAGAACATGGGGTTCCCCATACAGTCATTGTGGATAATGCAGGAGGGCACCTGATGCAAAGTGGAGAAGTTGATCTGGTAATTGTGGGAAGTGACCGGACCGCCGGGAACGGTGATGTGGCAAATAAGATCGGAACATACCTGAAAGCGCTGGCAGCGGCGGACAATAATATCCCTTTTTATGTAGCTCTGCCGTCGAGTTCCATAGATTTCGAAATGAAAAAAGGGATAGATACTGAAATTGAATGCAGGGATGACAAGGAAGTAAGTCATGTGGAAGGATGGGATGAACAGGATCGCCGGATGAGACAGGTAAGAATAATCCCGGTTGGTTCGGGGGTTTCAAATCCCGGTTTTGATATTACCCCGGCCCGCCTGGTGACGGGATTGATTACCGAGAAGGGTATCTGTGCCGCTTCGGA
>CAZIAU010000405.1:0-3894 GCA_964536755.1 uncultured Bacteroides sp.
CCGGATCACTCTTTTCAGCCTGGCGATACACCTCTGCTGAGAGATCCTTCAATTCAATGTAGGCTGACTCCATCCTCTGGTACAGCTCTGCTGAAGGAGTAAATAAACCGGAGATCCTGCTGAGTTCTTTAAGTGCCTCCTTCAACTGAACAAGGATCCCCGTTGCTTCACCGGATAAAAGGTTGGATGACTGATACAAAGCCGTTTTTATCTCCTCGGCATGTTCTGCACGCTGCAATTCAAATTCGAGCTCATCCTGTTCACCTTCCTTTATCTGGGCCGCCTTCAATTCATTAAACTGGAACTGCATAAAATCCAGCTCTTCCTTAATTTTATTGATATCACCCTTCATTTTTACAATATTACCCCGAAGGGTAGTATATCTGCTGAAGAAATCCTGAAATTCCCTCAAATCTTCATCTGTTCCCGCCAGGTAGTCGATCACCTCCATCTGGTAAAGCTGATCATTCAGCTGAAGATTCTGATGCTGTGAATGGATATCCACCAGACGGTTCCCGATCTCTTTCAGAAGGGGGAGATTGACCGGTGTGTCATTAATGAATGCACGTGATTTCCCGCCCGGTGACACCTCCCTTCTCAGCGTGGAGATTGTTTCAAAATCCAGCTCATTCGATTCAAAGAGCATTCTCATCTCTTCGCCGGTAAGAAATGTCCCCTCAACAACGCACTTGGAGTCTTTAAGCTTCAGGACGGATGTGTCCACCCGCTGTCCGAGTATGAGTGAAAGGGCACCCATAAGTATTGATTTCCCGGCTCCTGTTTCACCTGTGATAGTGGTGAATCCCCCGGAAAACTCCATATCCAGCTGGTCGATCAATACATAATTCCTGATGCAGAGTGATTGGATCATAAGGGACCGGACTACATTGTTTGCTCAAGAATAGCCTTATATTTATTGGCATTCGTTTTATCCACTTCTGATAAAATAGTGTGCGCCCTGGTCCTTTCTTCGGGATAGGATTCTGTATAAATATTTACAAACTCATCCACCTTTGCATCGAAAACCAGCCTGAGCAGGTACATGTAAGGATCAGGTTTTTTACGGTAAACCTGTTGCAACAACTCCAGGCTGTTCGTAACTTCTGCCCTCCCCTCGGCAACCTTCTCATCCATCATGTCCAATCCCAGCCGGTGATAGCGGTAATTGAACTCCCTGACAGGCTCATAGTCATTGTCGAGCATATCCTTGACGAGCCAGTACCTGCTTTTATGTGCCAGGTCGTCCATTGGCTTCCATCCCGGTTCCGGAGCATTCTGGGCATTCATAACGATCCTTTCGGCATCGTTGAAATAGGCCGTCCCGCCCAGTAATGAAAATGTATCATAATCCAGTCCGAGTATATAGTAGGCATAAAAAGCCAGGATGGAGGTAAGGTTCGACATGTGTGTATTCAGATCAAATTCCAGGGGTGAGAATTCCACATATCTGAAGTGTATATCGTTATCCACAAAATTGAGGGTAACTGTATTGTAGTTGCTGTTAAATACCGGCCGACGTGCCTGGACAGACAGGGTGCCTTTGAATTCATCGGCCGAAAGCTGCTCTGTGATATTAAACATCAGATTGCACTCTATACGTTCCTCCATGGCATATACATGATCGGTCCACACCCGGTTGTTCATGAATTCGTAAATGGCATTCTGCAGAGTTTGAAAAACCTGTTTATTGGTCCCCTGGACCTGCTGGCTTACCACCTGTACGTTGCATCTGAGTTCCTGACCTGAAAGCCAGCCCGGCATAAGAAGCAAAATTATTACATAAGCTGATTTACGCATCTCCAATCATCTTTATCACCCGTTCAACCAGGTCAGCAGCAACCTGGCGCTTGGGTTTAAGTTCATATTCGAATCGCTTACCGGAACGATCAATCATTGTAACCTTGTTTGTTTCTGTACCGAAACCTGAGCCCTCTTCCCTAAGGGAGTTCAGAACAATCAGATCCAGATTCTTTCTATGGAGCTTTGCAAGTGCATTTTCCAGTTCATTATCGGTTTCAAGCGCAAATCCTACCAGCAGCTGACCGGCCCTTTTCTTCTTTCCCATCTCCGCAGCAATATCCGTTGTGGGTTTCAGTCGTAATGTCCACCCCGAATTTCCCCGTTTCACTTTTTGGGATGAAACCTCTACAGGAGTGAAATCTGATACCGCAGCATTAAAAACAGCGATATCCGTACTGTCGATCAAATGCGCGCATTTATTGTACATCTCACCCGCCGATGTGACCCTGTGGACTTTAATGCCCTCCATATTTGTTTCCAGTTCAACTGGGCCTGAAACCAGATCCACTTTAGCCCCGGCCATAGCAAATGCTTCGGCAATGGCATAACCCATCCTTCCGGAAGAGCGGTTGCCAATAAAACGTACAGGATCGATACTTTCGTGTGTGGGTCCGGCTGTTACAAGTACCTCTTTATTCAGGAGTTTTTTTTTTGAGGGCTTCACTTCCATCTCCCTGATGAAACGGATAATCTCTTCGGGCTCTTCCATGCGGCCCCTCCCTTCAAGCCCGCTGGCCAGTTCGCCTTTGCACGGTTCAATTATGATATTGCCAAATCCGGCAAGGGTTTCCAGGTTTGCACGGGTAGAAGGATGTTCATACATATCCATATCCATGGCAGGTGCAAGAATGACCGGACATCTGGCCGAGAGATAGGTAGTCACAAGAAGGTTATCGGCCACGCCGTTAGCCATCTTGCCCAATGTGGCAGCAGTTACCGGGGCAACAAGCAGGAGATCTGCAGAAATCCCCATATTCACATGGCTGTTCCACTCCCCTCCTTCAGCACTGAAAAAATCAGAAAGAACAGGTTTCCCTGAAAGTGATGAAAACGTAACGGGACCCACAAACTCTTTTGCAGAGGGTGTCATGATCACCTGGATATCGGCGCCCTCCTTTTGCAGGAGTCTCAGCAAGTAAACCGCCTTATAGGCGGCTATGCTCCCGGTTACTCCAAGAATAATACGTTTCCCTGCGAGCTCCATCAGGAAGAATTACTACTATTGTTCTACTTCAGGTGTTTCGTTGATTCTGAAATATATCTGATCTTCGGATAATTCCTGTAATGAAATAAGGGCTGGTTTGGGCAATCGTTCGAAAAATTTGGAAATTTCTATCTGTTCCGGATTTTCAAACACTTCTTCCAGATTATCTGTATAGGAAGCAAACTCTTCAAGCTTCCTGTTGAGTTCCTGCTTCATCTCAACACTGATCTGATTTGCCCTTTTGGCCACCACCATAACTGTCTGATAGATATTTTCCGTTTCCGAATCAAGGTCATTAATATCCCTTGTTACTGTTGTAAGCGGAGCCTTTGTCTTTTTGTAATCCATTGATTAGAGTTAATTGTTATTATCTGCCAAAAATTTATTGGAACTCTCATACATCCTTCTGGCCTCCTTTGAGAAAGGTCCGTCCGGAAATTCCCCGATAAAACTGTAATATTCATCCACTGCTGCCTGGAAGCGTTCCTTCTGTTTACTGGGTACACTACCATCTGCCAGCAGGTAGGAAGATTTCAGGATCAGGAACATCAATTCCTCCCTGAACCTGGTTTCAGGATACTGGATCAGGCTGTTTCTTAAAGCCAGAATAGCCGACTTATAATACCCCAGGTCATAATATAGTCTTGCACTGATGTAAGATTTCTCCACCAGCTTATCACTCATCTCAACGATTATTTCCTGGCATTCAGTCAACCTGTCCGAATCAGGATACTTGGCCATAAACATCTGCATTGCAGTAATTGCTTTAAAAGTATTCTCCTGGTCAAGTTCCGGTCGTGGGGATTGTTTGTAAAAACAGTATGCTACCATGAAATCGGCCTCTTCAAGAAAAACACTGTTTGGATAGGTAACGGAGAGCTCCTGGAAAT
>CAZIAU010000406.1:0-3890 GCA_964536755.1 uncultured Bacteroides sp.
TTTGATTTTGAAGGAGTTGATGGCTCTCTGGAGTTCATATCCCGTGATTTTGTCCTGGAGTTGCGTGACTCCATCGCGGAAATCTTTGATTTTGAAGTTTCGGAAATACCCTATACATCATTTCAACCCGGACAACTTTATATGGGCGCCAGTTATCATCTGAACGATAAATTTGACGTGGAAGCAGTTAACAGGAATGTTATCTTTCGCCATAAGCTTCACTCCTCCCTGACACTTGCTGCCAGTGTTGACCTGGCAAACCGGGTAATGGCGAAAGTCAGCTGGTCCTATCTCAACAACAGCGTAAAAAATATAGGGGTTGGGCTGGCATATCACGGAAATGGATTCCAGTTTCATGCCGTAACTGACAATCTTCTTGGAATCTTTTACCCTTTTAATAGCCGGACAATTAACCTGAGGGCAGGCATGAATATCCTGGTTGGATGCCCCCGCAAAGGCGCAAGGAGAATTCAATCCGGGTCATACGGTCCTCAGCGGAATGGGGATTGTTCATGGACGGGGAATAAGAAGATCAGGAAGACAATTGAAAAACGAAGCCGGAAGAAAGGAGCCCGAAAATAGCCGGCCTGAACTGAACCGGACCGGAACCTTCCGGTTACCTTTAATGTTTACCAGATTTGTGTTAAATTAAATATATACCGGCATTCCGGTGATCAATTTTTAGCAGAAGTTTGTTACATTTGCGACTCACTTTAAACAGTATTAAAATTGGCTGGAAAAACATTATTCGACAAGATCTGGGATGCTCATGTTGTGGATGAGGTCAAGGATGGACCCTCCGTATTCTACATCGATAAACATCTGATCCATGAAGTTACAAGTCCCCAGGCGTTTGCTGGAATAGATAAACGAGGTATCCAGGTGTTCCGGCCACAGCATACCGTGGCCACTGCCGACCATAATGTACCAACTGTGAATCAGCACCTTGCCATCAAGGATGAACTATCCCGGTTCCAGGTGGACAGGCTGACGGAAAATTGTAAAAAACATGATATTGAGCTCTACGGTCTGAACCATCCCTACCAGGGGATTGTACACGTTATTGCTCCTGAACTGGGGATAACCCAGCCGGGAATGACCATGGTCTGCGGTGACAGTCACACTTCCACTCACGGCGCATTGGGATGCGTGGCATTCGGTATCGGAACTTCCGAAGTGGAAATGGTACTGGCCACCCAATGCATCCTTCAGCCCAAGCCAAAAAGGATGCGCATAACCGTGGAAGGAGATCTGGCGAGAGGAGTTACTGCCAAAGATGTGATCCTCTATATTATTTCCAGGATATCTTCCAGCGGTGGTACCGGTTATTTCATTGAATATGCAGGATCGGCCATCCGCAGTCTTTCCATGGAAGGCAGGATGACAGTCTGCAATATGAGTATTGAAAGCGGAGCACGTGGCGGACTCATCGCCCCGGATGAGACCACCTTCGAGTATATCAGGGGCCGTGAATTCGCACCGAAAGGTGAAGCATTCATCCAGTCGGTTGAAAAGTGGAAACAGTTAACCAGCGATGAAGATGCTGTCTTTGACAAAGAGCTCCATTTCGATGCGGCTGATATCGAACCGATGATCACTTATGGAACCAACCCGGGAATGGGAGTGCGCATCACTGACTCCATACCCGAACTGGAGCAGGTCGAATCCGCAAACAGGGATTCTTTTAAGAAATCACTCGATTACATGGGATTTGATCCCGGGGCACCTGTTTCAGGAAGGATAGTTGATTATGTTTTTGTCGGCAGCTGTACCAATGGCAGGATAGAAGATCTCAGGGAGGTCGCTGCATTTGTAAAAGGGCGCCGGAAAGCTGATCATGTGACTGCCTGGATAGTCCCCGGATCAAAGCAGGTTGAGAAACAGGCAAATGAAGAAGGAATCACCGGTGTCTTGAAAGAAGCCGGATTTGTACTGAGACAACCGGGTTGTTCAGCCTGCCTGGCCATGAATGATGACAAAGTTCCAGAGGGAAAACTTGCCGTATCCACCTCCAACAGGAATTTTGAGGGAAGGCAGGGCCCCGGTGCACGCACCATGCTTGCCAGTCCCCTGACAGCTGCAGCATCGGCTGTTACAGGTAAGGTTACCGATCCCAGATCAATGCTTTAAATCCAAAAGATTATAAATATGCCCATCGATAAATTCAAAACAATAGTGTCCACCGTGGTACCACTTCCTATTGAGAATGTGGATACCGACCAGATAATTCCTGCAAGATTCCTAAAAGCCACTACCCGCGAAGGTTTTGGGGAGAACTTGTTCAGGGATTGGCGGTTCAATAAAGAGGGTAAGCCAAAAGAAGATTTTGTCCTGAACAGTAAGGTCTATGCAGGCACCATCCTGGTTGGTGGAAAAAACTTTGGAAGCGGTTCCAGCCGTGAGCACGCTGCCTGGGCCATATATGATTATGGATTCAAGGTGGTGGTTTCCAGTTTTTTTGCTGATATTTTTAAGAACAATGCCCTCAACAACGGTCTGCTTCCCGTACAGGTTTCAGAAGATTTTCTGGCTCAGTTATTCAAAGTTGTGAATCTTGACCCGGCAACTCTGCTCAAGGTTGATCTGGAAAACCAGGAGATCACACTGGTTTCAACAGGCCGGTCAGAAGAGTTCCAGATCAATCCCTATAAAAAAGAGTGTCTGATCAACGGGTACGATGATATTGATTACCTGTTGAGCCTTAAAGACAGGATTGCAAAGTTTGAGGATGCAATGAAATAAATTCAACGTATCATGAATATAACCATCATGGATACAACCCTCCGGGATGGAGAACAGACCTCCGGAGTATCTTTTACCCATATAGAAAAACTCAATATCGCAAGATTGTTGCTGGACGATCTGAATTTGGATCGGATTGAAGTTGCATCGGCACGGGTTTCCGAAGGTGAATTCAAAGGGGCAAACGCAATTTTCCAGTGGGCAAAGGATCATGGCCATATTGAGAAGGTTGAAGTACTGGGATTTGTTGACGGGGATATCTCCCTGAAATGGATAAAAGAAGCAGGGGGAAAGGTGGACAACCTCCTGATGAAAGGTTCACTTAAGCATTGTCAGAACCAGCTGAGGAAAACTCCTGAGGAGCATATTGAAGATGTGAAAGAGGTACTTAAGATTGCCAGGGAAATGGATATCCGTATGAATATCTATTTCGAGGACTGGTCTAACGGGATGAGGAATTCGCCCGAATATATGTACCAGGTCCTGGATGCACTGAAAGATGAGAGCATTGAAAGGTTTATGCTGCCTGATACCCTTGGTATACTGAACCATCAGGAGGTTTATGAATTCTGCCTTGACATGAAAACCAGGTATCCGGAACTTAACTTTGATTTTCATGCACATAATGATTACGACCTGGCCACGGCTAATGTATTTTCAGCTATCAGGGCAGGTATTACAGGAATACACACCACGGTCAATGGATTGGGTGAACGGGCGGGTAACGTGCCTCTTTCAAGCGTGATCGGTGTGGTCCGCGATCATTTTAATTATACCATGTCGGTACGGGAGGACAAACTTTACCTGGTAAGTAAAATCATCGAATCCTTTTCCGGTGTGCGAATACCTGAAAATAAACCCCTTATAGGAGAAAACGTCTTTACACAGACCAGTGGTATCCACGCAGATGGAGATCAGAAGGATGATCTCTATTTCAATGATCTTCTTCCTGAACGGTTCGGAAGGACGAGGACGTACGCGCTTGGTAAGATGTCGGGAAAGGCCAGTATCCAGAAAAACCTGGAGGAGCTGGGTATCGAGCTCAGTAAGGAGGATATGAAACGGGTGACAAAAAGGGTCATAGAGCTGGGTGACAAAAAGGAGATCCTTACCAAGGAAGACCTCCCCTATATCATATCCGATGTGTT
>CAZIAU010000407.1:0-3888 GCA_964536755.1 uncultured Bacteroides sp.
TTGTTATGAGTTTATGTTCAATCTAAAAACAATGTATCATGAAAGAATTATTTTACATGGGCGGACCACTCTTTATGGGAATACTTACCACTCTGCTTGTAATTATTCTGGCAGTGACAGTTTACTTTGCCGTTTCTATTGCTTCGGGAAAAGCTTCTGGAAGACAAAATTTCAGGCACCAGCTGACTTATCTGAAATCTATTGGATTATTCACCATGATCACTGGAATATTGGGACAACTCATAGGGTTGATGATGGCATTCAGCGCAATCGAACGTGCCGGGGATATTTCACCGGCAATCGTGGTAGGTGGATTAAAAGTATCTATGATAACGACTCTGTATGGGATACTTTTATATATGGGATCCATCCTCATCTGGTTCGTGCTTGACTTATGGTATCATAGGAAAAGTGAGATCGGAAAATAAAGGTTGGTATCACTTTGTATACCCCATGGTATAAAACCCAAAGCATTTCATTTGTATATTTAACTTTTCGACAGGATGACCTCATGCTTTGGAATATGATCAGGACACTGGCACATGTTGTGATTTTATCAGCACTGATCACAGTCGTACAGGCACAGGACAGTGCCTTCATTGCCGGCAGTGCTGAAAATGTCCGGATTCACATTTCCATGGATTCCAACAGTAATGTTCCCCGATCCGGAACATGTGGGGAAACTCTCCCGTTACGTGTACGGATATCCGATAATTCAGGAACTCCCTCACCCGGGATTGAAGTGGCCTTCAGGATAATATCCTCTCCGGATCATGCTGAAGGGGTTAATCTCAGTCACCAGTCAGTCCTTACCGATTCTTCCGGGTACGCACAATCTGAACTGACCCTCGGTTCTGAATCGGGAGCCTACAGGGTATCATGCAGGACCATGCAGGGTTTCCCTGACAACGAAGTGATCTTCCATGTAAATGCCCACCGGAAGAACTGGATATATATGCTGGTCATCGGATTGTTCGGGGGTCTGGGATTGTTCCTTTTCGGGATGCATACCATGAGCGAGGGGATGCAACAATCTTCAGGAGAACGCATGCGTACCATCCTTGAAAATATGACCCGTAACCGGATTATAGGAGTGGGTATAGGGACACTGGTCACTACCATTATTCAGAGCAGCAGTGCCACCTCCGTTATGCTGGTCAGTTTCGTTAATGCCAGGTTGCTTAAGTTCAGGCAGACCATCCCTGTACTGCTGGGAGCAGCGATCGGAACCACCATTACTGCCCAGATCATTGCTTTCAGGGTCACTGAATACAGCCTGCTGCTTGTGGGTGTCGGATTCTTCATACAGGCCTTTACAAAAAAGGAACAGGTCAGATCGGTGGGTTATTCCCTTTTTGGTTTTGGGGTACTGTTTTTCGGAATGCAGATCATGTCGGATGCCATGGCACCATTAAGAGAATGGACACCCTTTATCGACCTTCTTTTAAAACTTGAAAATCCAATCCTGGGGATTCTGGTGGGTGCGGTATTTACAGCACTTATCCAGTCGAGCAGTGCTTTTATTGGGATCATGATCGTTCTGGCTTCACAGGGACTGCTTTCACTGGATGCATCCATACCACTGCTTCTGGGATCTAACCTCGGGACACCGGTTACCGCCCTGTTATCCAGCCTGAAAGCTGATATTGAGGCTAAAAAGGTTGCACTCTCATTTATCCTTATGAAATTTATCAATGTCCTTATTTTTGCGGGATGGACCGTGAGGTTCGGAAAATACATTTCAGAGCTAACTCCTGATGCATCTCTCCAGCGCCTCATAGCCAATTCGCATACAATAATCAACATGGTGCTGATGCTTGTTGTCCTGCCGTTCACTCCCAGCTTAGCCAGGCTGGTGGACTGGATAATAGGAAGTAAAAAGGAACATGAGAAAGTTTCATTCTCCACCCTTTACCTGGACAATGCCATGATCTCCACTCCCTCGCTGGCACTCAACCTTGCCAAGCAAGAGATCATCAGGATGGGAATGATTGTCAGGACAATGTATTCCCTTATCCTGGAACCTTTTACTGAAAAGGATCCCGGCTCCCTAAATGCCATTTATACTCATGAGCAGGAAGTTAATTTTCTCCGGGATTCAATCAAGGATTACCTGATGAAAATAAACAGTGAATCGGTGAGCAGTGAACGGTTTAACGAGTCATTCCAGATGCTCTATTCTATGGAGGAATTTGAGAAAATAGCTGATATTATATCTGGCAACATGGCAAACCGGGCCGAAAGATGGTGTGTAAACCACTATAATTTCTCCGATGAAGGAAGAGAAGAACTTATAGCATACCATGAAAATATAGAGAAGCAATTGAAACGATCACTGGTTGTATTCGAAGAAACAAATCTGCAGACAGCGGCGCAAATGAAGTTAAAGCATAAAACCTACAGGGCGCTTATTGCGGATCTTGAGAAACTTCATTATACCCGCATCCTGGAAGGAATGAAAGAATCCATTGACAGCAGCAAAACCCATGTGGAGCTCCTTACCCTGCTCAGTACAATTGACAGTCACGCCACAAACATTGCGCGTATAGCGCTGGACTGGAATCAAAAGGCCACCTGAGGAATGAACAGGAACCTGGACAGGCTGTCACAATCCGAAACTATCGGAGCTATAAATAACTATGCTTCCCATGGGGTACCATTTGTTTTTCTTATCAGTTTCGACGGGAAAAGAAACCTGGTAGTTCCAGTTGAAACAGCGGCTCAATCAGGGTTCTACCTGGATATACCCGGAATTGCAAACCATTCTTTTATAGAAAGAACCGGTAATCAATTTAAATTAATCAAGTCCCCCATTGAACCCTCTCAATACAAGGAAGCATTTAATCACGTAATTGATCAGATCCGCTATGGAAATTCATTCCTGCTGAACCTGACCTTCCCTACCCGTGTTTTCACCAATTACAGTCTGCAGGAAATTTTTACCGGCAGCAGGGCCCCCTATAAATTATACATTCAAGATGAACTGGCAGTGTTCAGTCCGGAGCGTTTTATCAAAATCAGGGGAAATCAGATCTCTTCCAACCCCATGAAAGGTACCATAGATGCCGGCATCCCTGGTGCGCACTCCATGCTGACATCTGACCCCAAGGAGGATGCAGAACACAATACTATCGTTGACCTGATAAGAAATGATCTCAGTTTCATTGCCCGTAATGTACGGGTAAAACGGTTTAAATACATTGAAAAAGTAAAAACTCACCAGGGAGAACTGCTCCAGATGAGTTCCGAAATAGTTGGAAGATTACCGGAAGAGTATTACAAAAAACTGGGTCAGATGATATTCAGGCTCCTACCGGCCGGTTCAATTTGCGGTGCACCAAAAAAGAAAACCGTGGAGATCATCAGGGAAGTGGAGGGATATGAGCGAGGGTACTATACCGGTATTTTCGGCCACTTCGACGGTACTAATCTTGATTCGGCTGTCGCCATAAGGTATATGGAAAAGGATGGCAAACAACTCGTTTTTAAAAGTGGAGGGGGTATCACCTTTCAGAGTGAATGGAAGAAAGAATATGATGAATTATTAAAAAAAGTCTATGTCCCCATTTATTGAAACTATCCGGATCCTGGACGGGAGTTCACAAAACCTGCGATACCACCAGTTGAGATTCGAAAAGACAAGGCAGGATTCCTGTGATCTGAAGAATCACCCATCACTGGACCAGGTCATTAGAGTTCCTGAAAGATTCCGTAAGGGTTTATGCAAATGCAGGATCTTATACGGAAGGAATATTGATCTGATTGAATATGAACCATATGAAATCAGTGCAGTTAGATCCCTGAAACTGGTTTATTCGGAATCGATCTCCTACCGTTATAAATTCAGCAACAGGTTCGTTCTGAAGGAACTGTTTGCTCAAAGGGGAT
>CAZIAU010000408.1:0-3887 GCA_964536755.1 uncultured Bacteroides sp.
ATTCAACAAGGGTGCCCTGCTGTGACTGGTCAAACTCATAATAACAGAGCTCCCGGGACCCGAAACTTATGCCCGGTAAAAACCGTAGGTTCCAACTCATGTTCAACCTCAGGTCCGATACAATACTCACCTGGAAACCGGGTAGGACATGACTTAAATCGGCATATATAAAATTGTCCGCTTCATAGTTTCTTTTAATTCCCAGATCCATGGAGTTCAAACCGACTGTAAAACCAAAATGCAGCCTTTTCATATCAAATCCCGGAAGATTGCGGGGTTTCTCTTCCTGGGAAAATCCACTGAAGGAGATGAGAAGAATAAGTATGAACAGAGGCGTCTTTACCATTATAAAATTAAACGAACCAAAGATAGTAATTAGTATGAATGAAAAGCTCATACGGTTCAATCACCCAGATGCTGTTCAAGGGCGCTTTCAAAATCACGGGCATAATCAGATATAAAACCAAAGGAAACGTCGTCGATCCTCAGTTCCTCCTTGGTCACATGACCCAGTGTTGAGAAGTGGACCCCCGTCTCCATCATGAAGTCCAGGAATTCAGTTTCCTTTTCTGCAGAGACACTTACCACAACCCTGCTCTGGGATTCCCCAAAGAGGAAAGCATCACCCCGTATTTCGGCCGGGGATGTAACATCAAAACCAAGGCCTCCGGCAAGTGAGCATTCCACAAGGGTTATAAAGAGTCCCCCGAGTGAAACATCATGGGCAGAGCTGACCAGCTTTCTCTTAATTAAATTGCCGACTACCTCCTGCATTCTCATTTCATATTCAAGGTCGAATTTCGGAGCTGCCGATTCATTGATCAGGTGCATAAAAGCCAGGTATTCGGAAGAGGAGATGTCATTATCCGACCTTCCAATCAGAAAGATCATATCCCCTTTATTTCTGAAATTCACCGTCATTACATCCTCGTAGTTCTCGACGATACCGACCATACCCACCACAGGGGTGGGTATAACCGAGGTTATATCTTCCCCGTTGTAGGTCAGGTTATGAAAACTGACATTTCCGGCTATCACAGGAAGATTCATCTTTCTGCATACTTCACTTATCCCTTTGACGCCCTCTGCAAAGTCATGATAGACAAAAGGATCGGCCGGATCCCCGTAATTGAGGCAATCTGCCACCGCTACGGGTCGTCCCCCGGAACATATAATGTTCCTGGCGGATTCGGCCACTGCTATCATAGCCCCGGTACGTGACTCAAGCCTGCCATAACGGGAATTGCCATCCACACTTATTGCCAGAGCCATCGCATTATCTTTAATCCTTAAAATACCCGCATCTGAAGCATGTTCACTGCTCAGATTCTGTAATCCGGCCATGGTATCAAATTGTTCATATATCCATCTCCTGGAGGCAATGTTAGGCAATGAAACCATTTTCCTGGCAATATTCTTCAGGTTTCCCGGCATAGGCACATCTTCTGCAGTGACTTTCCTGGGAGTCTTTCCCCTTGATTTCATATCCCTGATATAGACAGGAGCTCCTCCACCTCTCACCAGCAGATTCACAGGAAGGTCACCGAGTACATCCTTCCCGTTTAAGATCTTTAAACCCTGCGCATCTGTAACCGATCCCATTACGGTACATTCCAGTTCCCAACGATTCGTTATTTCTCTTAACCTCTCAAGGTTATTCTTATCAACGGCTAGCAACATTTGCTCCTGTGTTTGGGAAAGCAAAATTCCCAGAGGATCAATATCCTCCCTGATCAGGGGCACCTGGTCCAGTTTAATCGCGATCCCCTTCTTTCCCCGGTGGGCCATCTCAGCTGCCGCACACAGAACCCCGCCGGCTCCTATATCCTGCATCCCGCCTATCAGGCCCTCGCGGTTAGCCTCAAGAATGCAATCCATAAGAATCTTACCGCTGGCAGGATCGGCCACCTGTGATTCAGGAACCATCTGTGGTTTTTTCTTCAGGGCCCTGGACGCAAATCCGGCTCCGTGCACTCCCTGTCCCGAAGTTTTCTTTCCCAACAATACCGCTATCTGCCCTTTCCCAGTGAAAGCTCCCCTGATCATCCTCTCTTTTCGGACAATCCCAACACCCAAAAGGTTAATCAGGGGATTAAAATTGTAACTGTCATCAAACAGGATCTCCCCGCCTATCACCGGAATCCCGAAATTGTTGGAGTAACTCCCGAGTGCAGTCACCACGGCATTTACCATCTCCCGTATATTTTTCTCCCTTGGATTCCCGAACCGTAAGATATTCAACTGTCCTATCGGTTCAGCTCCCATGGTAATCAGGTCCCTGTTCACGTTACCAACACCCACAGCACCCTGCCTCGGGTCAACCGCAATGGGATGATTGTGAGACTCCATTTTTATTACACACGCAAGTTCATCGTTAATATGGATTACCCCGGCATTTTCATCTCCCGCCTGCACATGAACCTGATCTCCTTTCACCGGCATCTCTTCCAGCCACTTTATCGAGCTCTTATATGAAATATGCTCCGACCACATCGCAGCAAACATGTTCAGTTCAAAAGGATTGGGTTCCCGGCCGAGCATGGACTTAATGGAGTAGACTTCATCCTGTGTCAGGTAGGAAAGAGCTCGCTTCTTTAATTTTTCCGCATTGGGGTCCATATGGAGAAAATTTAGGGCAAACATATTGTTTTTTATGAAAACTATACACAGGCTTTCTGAAAAACAGGTCATATTAAGATAATTTTTACATTTGTTAAATTTTCGGTTTATGAATCCAATCGCACTTGTTACGGGAGCCTCAGCGGGAATTGGAAGAGCAACAGCACTCCTTCTGGCAAAAAATGGTTATGATTTAATAATAACCGGACGCAGGATGGAGAACCTGAAATCCCTTGAAAATGAGATCCGGTCCGAAAGCGGGGCCGATGTCCTCCCCCTCTGTTTTGACATCAGGAACCAGGATGCGGTCATTAATGCATGCGATTCACTCGTCGGGAAATGGGAAAAGGTTGATGTTCTTGTAAATAATGCAGGACTGGCCGTTGGTCTGAATCATATCAACGACGGGGTGGTTGATGACTGGGAGCGGATGATCGACACCAACATCAAGGGACTGCTCTATATTACCAGGTATGTTTCTCCGGGAATGGTGAAACGTTCAAAAGGACATATTATCAACCTGGGATCCATTGCAGGAAAAGAGGCCTATGAATACGGTAATGTCTATAACGCCACCAAATTTGCAGTGGATGGGCTGACCAGGGCCATGCGCATTGACCTGGTTAACTACGGCATTAAAGTAACATCCATTGATCCGGGTGCTGTAAATACTGAATTCAGTATGGTCCGGTTCAAAGGTAATAGTGAAAAAGCTGATGCGGTCTACGATGGATTTACACCCCTCTGCGCTGAGGATATTGCAGACGCAATCCTTTGGGTTGTAACAAGACCGCCACATGTGAATATTAATGACATGATTATCACACCGACAGCACAGGCCTCTGCAGGTAAACTTGTAAGAAAGAGCTGACCGGAAGCAGAAAACCTAACCAATAAAATAATTAAAATATGTATACACCAGGGTACCTTGAACAATTTACCAGGAAAGTATTTGAAAAGATGGGCTGCAGTGAGGAAGACGCGAAGATGGCGACCGATGTCTTTATCGCCGCCGAACTCAGAGGCTATTCAAGTCACGGTATGATCAGGATCAAGGACTATTTCCAACTCTGGCAGGCCGGGAGGATCAATGTGAAACCGGAAGTAAGGATAGTCCATGAGTCACCAAGTACTGCTGTTGTGGATGGAGATGGAGCGATAGGTATGATAGCTGCTACCAGATCCATGCAGATAGCCATTGAGAAGGCCGGAACTGCCGGAACTGGCTGGGTATCTACAAAGAATTCAAATCATTACGGTTTCGCCGG
>CAZIAU010000409.1:0-3885 GCA_964536755.1 uncultured Bacteroides sp.
AGCGGTCTTTTAAAGGTAAATATGTCATATCCTGTATAATTTGGTTTATTACTTTTTTATCAGCGGTATTTTATAGAGTATTGAATAGGTAATTCCGAATCCCCGGTCAGCTGTTCCATTTCCGTATCCTGGAACCAGCAGAGGAGACACCAGGGGGTCCATATCCGGATTCAGTAGTATTTTATATCTTACCAGCCATCCCAGGAAGAGGTTTGGAACCAGCTCTGTCTTTAGTCCTCCCACAAGTTCAAGCCAGTTACCCGTCAAACTGTTTTCATACCGGTCGATCTTTCTGTCACCCCAGTATTCACTTGGTACTGCCGCACCATCGATACTGTGATTAAAACGCGAGATAGCGTAACGGATTCCCACCGAGATTGTGTGATGTTCTGAGCGGTCGGTCATAGGCAAAAGATTATAATCAATTCCCAGCCTCATATATGTGCCGCTACCCGTATAATCGAAAAGGTCACCTTCCTGTGATATTCTGTTGTACCCCAGCTCAAAAACCGGATATATATTTTTATAGAGCTCTGCATCTGCCGATACCTCGGCTCCGGTTTCGACCGGTGTTGCCAGCAGGTAGGCAAATCTTGAGAGATCCAGTCCGAACCGGGGACCATAGGTGCGAAGCGTGTCCTGACCAGTAACTGTTTGAGTCAGAGCAAGGAGCAGTATCCCTTTAAAAATATATCCAGAGATGTTCTTCATTTTGTTCCATTTCGGCATCAATCTGTGATTTTGTAATCTCCGCAGTAAGAATCATATCTCCTGAAAAGTCTATCTCTTCCAGTGTGAAAAGTGAGGCAAATCCACATGCATACGAAACCAGATAAAACCCACTTTGATGATATACACTTATGGTATCTGTAAGATCATTAATCTTAAGGAGAAAGGTTGTATGATCACTGTTCGGATCGAGGGGCATAACTATCCTGGACAGGGAAGCCGAGTCATAAAGCAGGTTTCCGGGCTGCCCCTCCCTTATCCCGTAAAGAGTAACACCGGTAATTATCGTATCCTGACTGGTACCTGATTCCATGGTCTTGAACCTGGCAACCAGGTCAGACTGAACTTCATCGTCACAAACCTCCTGACTGGAGCATGAGAAGATCAGAAACATCAGAAATACAAAAAACAGTCTGGATCTCATCTGGAAAAAATGTATGGACAAAGATGATAAAAGAGTTGTTCAGAAACAAGAAAATCAATCTTCACTACCGGTCAGCCGGTTCAACAGATTCACCCGGGGCAGCTGAAGCTTCTCTCCGGGAAGAAGTATTACAGGAGTACCGTTGTTCCGGAGCGAAAAAATAAGAGTATCCCCCTTTATTTCCCGGCTGAAATTCCAGGGAACATGGTTTCCGGTGAATATACGGTCAGTGAGGTCCGGGTCCGCCTGAAAAGCGAGGATCCGGAATTCATTGATCTCCCCGTTCTCTTTACCCGCGTTAATCAGACTTATGTTTATGGTACCTGCAGAAGGATATTCCTTTAATATACAGACAATGTCAATCTGGTCCAGGGAATTGATGCAGACCAGGCTATCAGTCTCATGAAAGAGAAAGCTGTTCTTCAGAGCATCATTTCCATTCAACCTTATAGAAATGGGGCCCAGGGAGTCATTACTAATGGTATATGTGATAGTACCGGTACTGATGTTAACATCGAAGGGGAAACCCCTTTCAGTACTGCATCCCGACAAAAGGAAACATATTACTGTCAGCGAGGTTAATATTTCCCGCATTACTCAGGCGATTTCAGGTTCTTTTCAAGCCAGTCCAGATACTCCCTGTATAAAAACAGGCGGCTTTTCATATCGTAGGCAACGCCATGTCTGCCTGGCGGAAATATCTTCAGGTCGATGCTTTTCCCATTATCTATAAAGGCCGTCACCATCTGAAAGGCATTTTGCGGATGCACATTGTCATCCATCAAACCATGGACGAGCATCATCTTCCCTTCCAGCATGCCGGCATATGTGATCATTGAGCTGTTCCGGTAACCTTCTTCATTCTCTCCTATCAGCCCCATATACCTTTCAGTGAAAATATTATCATAATTTCTGTGATCTGCCGTAGCCGACGTCACAATTGCTGCTTTAAATACATCGGGGTGTGTAAGGATAGATAATCCTGCCGAAAGACCTCCGTAACTGTGTCCCATGATCCCTATTCTATCCCCGTCAATCCAGGGCTCCCCGGACAGGTATTCAGCTGCTTCTGCAAAGTCCCCCGTCTCCCATTTACCAAGTTGTTTATAGACTATCTTTTCAAAGTCACGTCCGTAACCCCCGCTTCCCCGGTTATTGATATTGGCGATCACGTATCCTTTTTGTGCAAGATACTGGTGCCATCCATTGGATTCAAATGAATTAAAGACGCCCTGAGCGCCCGGGCCACCATGTCCTCGGGCAGATTGTGGCTGAATGCCGCCACCGCCGCGCCACCATATACATCCATTAGCAAAGGGTATGATTTGCCAGGATCAAAATCCATGGGCTTAATCAGGTAACCATCAATCTCCTGCCCGTCCGATGATGTAAAAGTGAAGAGTTCCCTGCCGGCATATATATAGTCTTCCAGATGAGAGATCGCCCTGTCGTTTCCGGCCAGTGTGGTAATTAATTCTCCTATACCGTTCCGGAGGTCCACGCGGGACGGTGTTTCTGTATCGGAATAGCTGTCTATGAAATAATTACCGGCCGGAGAGAGATTTACACGATGATTCCCACGGGTTGTGGTGATCTGCTTTTTGCCTTTTCCGTTGAATTTAATACTGAAAAGATTCCTTTCCAGGGGCGATACTTCGCAGGAAAGGTAATAGAGTGTTTTCTTCCTTGCATCAACGGCCTTTATACCTACCACGTCATAATCTCCCCGGGTGGGCTTTCCCTGAAGGTTCCCTTCATAATCGTACTGATAAATATGGGAATAACCATCTCTGTCTGAGATCCAGAAAAAAGAGTCCATCTCTTCGGGAAAGTAGAACAGGTGCAATTCCCCGGCAAAAAAATCAAAAATATCGACCCATGAATCGGATTCTTCCTCGAGGATCAGTTTTTTTTCTCCGGTAACCACATCAAAAAGGTAAAGCTTCAGGTGATTCTGAACCCTGTTCATCCAAACAACAGCAAGCTTGTTTTTCCTGGCGGTCCAGTAGATCCTTGGTATATACCCTTCGCAGGGGTCCAGGTCCAGCCACTCTCTGGTTCCGTCTTCAATATCAATGATGCCCAGTTTTTCAACAGGGGGATTATCTCCGACCTTGGGGTATGGTATCTCCAGGTATTCCGGATGCTGACCCGAAAAATCGGTCAGTTGATAAACCGGTACATCTCTTTCATCCGACTGCCAGAAAGCAATGTAACGGCCGTCATGGGACCACTCCCAGGCCTGCACCAGACCAAACTCCTCCTCATTGGCCCAGCCGAACCGCCCGTTATAAAATTTATCCTTACCGTCGTCGGTCAGCTGTGTATGTTGCCCGGTGACCAGGTCAAATATGAATAGATTCCCGTCCTTTCCGTACCCGACCTTCGTGCCATCGGGTGAGACCTCGGCGGTAAAGGCATCTTTAACAATGAGTTTCATTGACCTGTCCTTCAATGAGTAAAGGTAATAGTCGGCATCACCTGAATTCCTCCAGACAGGCCTGAAATTAGTTTGAAAAAGCAGGTTTCCGAAGTCACGGGTCCACTGAAAGGAACTGTATCTGAAAGGTCTTTCACTATCGGGGAAGGTATGTTCGTTTTCCCTGAACACCATCTCCTCCGTCTGATCTTCACAATCGAATACCCAGATCTTCTGATCCATATATGATCTTCTGGTAAAGAAAAAACTGGAACCATCTTCAATCCAGCTTACTTCGGAAGGTCCGGGATCG
>CAZIAU010000410.1:0-3877 GCA_964536755.1 uncultured Bacteroides sp.
AACCTGGATTGGATAATCGCGGGGAACGGGTGGAAGTTGCCGATGTTGATATCGGGGCCATTTATGAATCCATGGGAACCCAGGAGAATGAACTGGAAGAATCGTGGCCACGTTTCAGGGGCGAATATTTTGATAATATCAGCCGTTCTTCCATACCTCTGATCGATAAATTCCCGCCGGGCGGACCTGTTATCAAATGGAGTATCGAAATGGGCGAAGGGTATGCCGGGGCAGCCATTTATAAAGGTGCGGTCTATGTACTTGATCATGATGAGGTGGAAAGGGCCGACATGTTGCGCTGTTTCTCGCTGGTGAGTGGAAAGGAATTGTGGCGCAGGGGCTACTATATCAACCTTAAAAGGAACCATGGAATGTCCCGTACAATCCCCGCGGTGAACGAGGACTATGTACTGACCATTGGTCCCCGGAGCCAGGTGATGTGTGTCCGCCGGCAGGACGGGGAGTTTTTATGGGGACTTAATGTTGAGAAGGAGTACGATATTGAGATCCCACAGTGGTACACCGGGCAGTGTCCACTGATCGATAACGGGAAAGCTGTTATTGCCACGGGAGGCAGGGCGATGCTGGTGGCTCTGGACCTGGAAACGGGTGAGGTGCTCTGGGAATCGCCCAATGAGATGAACTGGAAAATGTCCCACTCTTCCATTATGCCATTTGAATTCGGCGGGGTAAGGATGTATGTCTACAGCGCTTTCGGAGGTGTCTGCGGAGTAGCGGCTGAAGGCGAGAACGAGGGAGAGATCCTCTGGAAAACAGCAGCATGGAACCACGAAGTGGTCGCTCCGTCTCCTGTATGCCTGCCAGATGGAAAGATTTTCCTTACCGCGGGGTACGGGGCCGGGAGTATGGTACTTCAGCTCACGGGATCAGGTAATAACTTCCAGGTTGCGGTTCTGAACGAATATTCACCCAAGGAGGGGCTTGCCTGCGAGCAGCAGACCCCGGTAGTGTTTGACGGTCATTTGCTGGGTATTCTGCCCAAGGATGCAGGCCCCCTGAGAAACGAACTGATATGTGTTTCTCCGGATGATTTCACCAAAGTGATCTGGTCCAGCGGACAGACCGTTAGGTTCGGGCTGGGGCCATATATGATTGCTGATAATAAACTCTTCATAGTAAGTGATGACGGGACCCTTACCATTGCAAAACCGAGTATCCGGGAATATATTGAACTGGACAGGTACAGGGTCATCGAGGGACATGATGCATGGGGCCCGCTTGCTGTTGCAGACGGTTACATGGTGATGAGGGAATCCAAATCAATGGTGTGCCTCGATCTGGCGAAAGCAAGACAGTAGTTAAATGAACTAAAAAAGGTTGCAGATGAAAAACAGAAGTCTGACCATAATAATACTGGTGATACTGGCGGTAATCATCGGGGTGATCCTGGTTGATTTTATAAGCGATCGTCCCGACCGGAGGGGTAAAAATCCCTGGGCCCTGGATGTGGATCAGTACAGTGATGTGGATACATCCCTGATCTCCCACAGGGAAACCAGGAATTTCTCCCTGGGATCGCTCGGTCCGACCGCTGTTTGCTACTATAACCATAAGCTTTATATTACCGGGGCAGGATCACTGGCTGTTATTTCCAGGGAAGGTTCAGTTGAAGGGAGCTTCGGGATCCTTCCACATTCCACTTCCGTTGTCGTTACAGAGCCATCTATCCTTATTGCGGATTCAACCCATGTGGTAAAATATGATCATGATGGCACACTGCTTCAGGAATGGGCCGGTCTGGGCGAGCGGGCACGAATCACCTCGATGGCGGTTAAGGGTGACAGGGTTTATGTTGCAGATGCTGGCAACAGGAGAGTAGTGATCTTTAATACGGAAGGGGAATTGACCGGAGAATTCGAGGGAAAAGCTGAAACAGGAGCGGGTCACGGATTTATTGTCCCAAGTCCGAATTTTGACCTGGTTGTGAACAGTTTCGGCGAATTGTGGGTGGTGAATCCGGGTAAACATGCCGTTGAAAATTACAGTGATGATGGCCGGATGCGCGGATTCTGGGAGCACATATCAATAGATATTGATGGATTCCTGGGTTGTTGTAACCCGGCAAGGATTACGGTTCTGGAGGACGGATCCTTTGTAACAAGCGAAAAGGGAGTGGTGAGGATCAAGATATACGACCAGTCAGGAAAACTGAAAAGTGTGGTGGCTCCTCCCGTTCTTTTCAAAAAGGAAGGGAAAGCCCCGGATGTATGTGCGGATGAGGAGGGCATTATTTATGCACTGGATTTTGACAGGGATATGGTAAGGATTTTTAAACCTAAAGGCAATGGATAGAAGAGAATATATCAGCAAGTTTGCCAGGGGTGGATTGCTGGGAGCACTGGCAGTGGCAACCGGAATACTTATTTCCAGGAAACAGGTGGCACTTAATGATAATTGTTCCGAAGGATTCCGGTGCAGGAATTGCCGGGAATTAAACAGTTGTCAGTTACCCGAAGCTATAAATGAACGAGGCCATGCCAAAGGATAAAAAAAATAGCCGCAGGGAATTTATAAACAACGGTGTGAGGCTGACTCTTGGCCTGACCGTAGTCGGCACAGGAGCTTTTACATTGAAGCGCTCCGCCACCGGCAAGGAATATGTCTGGCAGATTGATCCTTTCAAATGCACACAGTGTGGCAGGTGTGCCACCGAATGTGTGAAGGCCACATCTGCAGTGAAATGTATCCATGCTTTCGACCTTTGCGGGTACTGTGATCTTTGCGGTGGTTACCTGAAACCGGGAGCCAAACGCGAAACCGGAGCGGAGAACCAGCTATGCCCGACCTCGGCTATCCAGCGGAGATTCATTGAAGAACCCTACTTCGAGTATGTCATAGATGAAGATCTCTGTATAGGGTGTGGCAAATGTGTAAAAGGGTGTTCTTCATTCGGGAACGGTTCACTTCACCTCCAGATCCGGCACGATCTCTGCCTTAACTGCAACCAGTGCTCAATTGCCAGGATGTGTCCGAACGACGCCATAAGCAGGGTCCCGGCCGACCAACCATACCTGATCAAGGGAGAATTCATTAAAAAGGAGGAAGGCTGAAATGGCAGTAAAAATCCCCGTACGTCTCCTGCTTATTTTTTTAGTCATCAACCTGACCGGAAGCTACCTTCAGTCGCAGCAAAGGTTCCCGAAACCGGAATTTGATACCGGTTATGTGCAGCCCAGCCCCACTACGCCAGAACCCAGGTCCATAGCCCTGGAGTATTTTGATGTCCTTGTTTTGCTTGCGGTATTATCCCTGGCCTCCTGGCTTGCCATCAGAAAGCGTTCCAGGCGTGGATTACTCTGGCTCTCCATTTTTTCCCTGATCTATTTCGGCTTCTATCGCGACGGATGCATCTGTTCCATAGGGGCAATTCAGAATATGGCGCTCTCCATATTTGATCCGGGTTATGCCATCTCGATCACCGCACTGCTCTTTTTCGTGTTGCCCCTGCTGTTTGCTCTTTTCTTCGGGAGAACATTCTGTGCGGCGGCATGCCCCCTGGGAGCAATCCAGGATCTGCTGGTGATCCATCCTGTTTCAATCCCAAGCTGGATAAGAAAAACCCTCGGGTTCATCCCGGTTATATACCTGGGGCTTGCGGTCCTGTTTGCAGCCACCGGCAGCGATTTTATTATCTGCCGCTACGATCCATTTGTAGGGATATTCAGGATGGATGGGCCTTTTCTGATGATCTTCCTGGGTATAACCTTTCTCCTGCTGGGAATGTTCTTTGCCCGGCCTTATTGCAGGGTATTCTGTCCCTATGGCGTATTGCTGGGATGGATGTCAAGATTTTCCAGGTGGCATTTGAGCATCACCCCTTCAGAGTGTATAAAATGCAAACTCTGCAAGGATTCAT
>CAZIAU010000411.1:0-1308 GCA_964536755.1 uncultured Bacteroides sp.
CAAGTAATACAACTACCCCTGCTACTAAGCAGGACTCCCCAACATTTTCGGTGGGGATTTCTTTTTTACAGCCCTCCGTATCCCTTGTAAATGAACGCTTTGTACTAAACAAAGCATTAACTTTTGAAGTTAGATATTGCCGTTTTTCGGTATCTATATGGCAATTCCGGAGCAAGCTGACCCCCTAGGGAATTTTTTCTAAAAACGGAAGTTTTACCGCTTGATTTTCTAAAAAAATCGGTAAAATACCGGTCCCATTTCACCCTCCTTTGGGAGAGTTGGTTTGCTTACCTGGTGATAACCAGCTTCCTCGTTCCCCTTAAAGCCCCTTCCTCCGTTACGCTGCAATGGTAGGTTCCTACAGGCAGGGCAGAGACATCCACACGCATTTCCTGCGTTCCCCCGGTCCCGTTCTTCAGGTCACGATGGTAAATAATCCTTCCGCCAAGGTCGGTCAGGATCACCTCCAGCCTGCTTCCTGTTTGGGTCTGAAGGCTTAACGTAAAACTGGTGGAAGCCGGGTTGGGGTAGAGGGTGATATCTGATCCGCTGGGGTGCTCTCCGGCGATCCCCGCGCTTTTTTCCTCCGCCTTGAAACTGATAATGTTGCCATAGGCGGTTCCCTCAGAGTTGGTGGCGTAGGCCCTGGCATAGTATGTCATTCCATCGGTGAGCCCCACCAGTGTGACAGGAAACACTCCAATGCCAGAACCGGCGGATTCGGCATGATCCTCCACCGTCGGGTTGTAGAAATCGGCCCAGGCAATCCCCCGTGCGGTAACACTCGCTCCCCCGTCCTCAATCACATAACCGTTCAGGGTTACGCTGGTAGCAGAATTGCTGGATACGAATTCGGTTCCCGCTGTGGGTAGCACGGGGATCGATTCATTGGCCCGGTAAGCATCGTAAACCGTCCAATACAGGAGGTCTGCATCATACAGTTTGAGGAGCATTCCGTTCAGGACAATTTCAGCAACCTCTGGCGGGGTAGACGCCGGGTCTGTTGGGGCCAGGATGGACATGGCTTTCAGGTAGACGATGCCAGGGCCACTGCCTGCATGAAGGTTTTTGGTTTTCCAGGCTGATGCGCCTTTCGATGTTTCCGAATTCAGGAACATAGATAAGGCTGCAAACAGGTGGGAGTCAACGCTATCCACAAAGAACGGATCTGCCGGTTCAGGGTCCTGGAACAAGCCCAGGGAATCGTCCAAAGCATTGCAAAATATTTCCAGGTCCAAGGCATTGACGCCCTGGGTGTTCATCTCTTTAATATAGTTGGGGTATGACGATTCCAGCCGGTCGAAAGTG
>CAZIAU010000411.1:1318-3876 GCA_964536755.1 uncultured Bacteroides sp.
GGTTCCCGCCCGCTGCACATCGATGACAGCCTGCCTGAGCTCATCTTCCTGCATGTTCCTGAGCCCGAATGCGACGGACCATGCGTCATTAGTCTGTATAAGACTGTCGTAAGGTGTTTCGCTGAGTGAATCCTTGGCCTGCTCGAAGTAACTGTCGAATTCATCCGGACTGAAGGTAGAGCCGGCCAGCAGGGATTCCAGGGTATCGAGATATTGCTCCACATAGGTATGATCGAATTGAAATGCCTCCAATACAAACAGGAACCACGGTTGCCTGGATTCCAGAAGGCTAAATGCCGATCCTTCGGCAGGACCTGATACGACCGACTTTTTCCCGCTTACCTTGATCCCGGCAATGTAGTGATCCTCTTCCACCCTTCCGTCCGGATAGGTGCGTGTGGATATCCCGTTCCTCTTGCCGTGCACCATATAGACTCGTTCGTAATACTGAACCTCTGCATTTATTCCCTTGCCATATTTAATATCGATCCAGCCGTTCCATCGACCCTTGTCATCCTTGGGACCCTCATAAATGATGACCTGGTTGGAGACCAGATGGCTTTCCGTTTCATGGTAAATGTTCTCCCCCAGGTATTCGCTGTATACCCCGATCCCCACTGAATCGAGCAGCAGGTCTAATGAACCGGTGGCCAGGAGGGTGAACAGCCCGAATACCAGGAGGGAAATGACTGATTGCTTCAGATGAGCCTTGGTAAAATGAGTTTTCATAGGAGTTGATGTTTTGATTTGATTGCGATAATGAACCCGGCTGCCATGCCCAGTATACCCGCGATGAGGTCAGCGATGCTGAAGGTGCCGGGCAGGATCTCCGGGTACTGGAGCAGCTCCGTGCTGAGGACCAGGACAGGGATGGTAGCCATCCAGAAATAGCTGATCAATTGCCTGTTCCCGGCCCATATCCTGGTGATCAGAATCGAATAGGCGAAGGCCCACAGGGCATTTGGTAAAGAGTAGACGATCCATGACGGGAGTGTGGTAACCGGGTTTGAATATCCGGGCCGAAGCGCATCAAGAAGGCCATCCATCCCGTGTGAACGGGCCCAGAGAAAGGCTGCAGGCTCGTCCGGACGGGCAAGCACGTATATCATCATGCCGAGGAGAACGGCAGAGGCCGGGAGCAAAAAAACAATCCTGGCAACTAGTCTCTTAGAAGTATACAACATGGGCCGCTTCGATCATTCAGCCGTTTTATTTCAGAATTGTGGTATTTTAAAAACAATTAATCCCGGTCAAATGTTCTGTCGTTCTTAAAAAAACGAAAAAGGGAAAAGGCTTGTGACTTTTCTGATTCCGTGAGTCTAAGTATATACCTCAGAAGCAATTTGTATTCATCACTTTCTTTGAGGGGTTCACTATTCAATTCTATATTAGAACTTGCCATAATGATAATTTTAGTTAAAGAATCTAATGAAACATTACTGAAACAACTATTAATTGTACCCGTTCCGAAGCCAATATTCAAAAATAGGGTCATTGAAAGTAATGCTCTCACCATGGATTTCCACTATATCCTTTTCTTCCAATACCACTTTATTCTTTGTTACATTACGCGGTGTACCCAAGTTGTATTTTTGCATGGTCTGTGAAGCAGTGAGTTTGGTCTCTCCATCCCGTATCGCCAGGAGAAGGTTTAGTTGGGTGTTACTAAGTGCTTCACAAATATCCTGATAATGAAGTGCGTTTGAACGAACGACCAGGTCCATTGCAGTTTTAATTATCCCCTCATTTGCTTCACTTTCTGTGGCATTCCATGCATTGTGACATAATTGCTGAAGGTAATCCGGATGATTGTTTGTTGACCGGATCATTAAATTAACCAAATCCTTACTAATATTTTTTCCGGAATTTCTGAAACTTGTTTGTATATATTTGACCCAGTGTTTCTCAGGTATTTTTTCAAGCAAGAAGAGGTCACCAAAACGATAAAATGCCCTTGATTCTGTTTTGAAAAGTTCCAGCATCATATGTTTTCGACTTCCATAGAGACAGTAGCATGCGTTTTCATGATGTTGCCAATAGGAGCGGAGTTCCTGTTCAAGAGAAATGTGGTCCTTAAGTTTTGAGATGCCCTGGAACTCATCAATGCAAACAACGACTTTAATTCCTTTTTTCCTGGCAATAGTCTCCGGCAGATTAATAATTTCCTCTTTTGATTTTTGAGCTTCCCTCCAGGAGAAGCGCAATGAAAAGTCATTTACAGGATCCGTCCCGAAGGAGAAAGAGGGTGAAATCTTTTGAAAGAAGTTCTTCCCTGCCTGCAGTAAATCCTCTTTCTTGCTGATTGTACATTTAATGATCTCTGTTGAATATTTTTCAAAGAAATCTTCTTCGGTTCTGATATTGAAAAAGTCAATAAATGCAAACTTTGTTTTCTTGTCCTTGTTCAGGAATGCAACCTGCTTCATCAGGGAGGATTTTCCCCACCTCCTGGGAGAGATAAGTAAAGTATTGATTCCGGATTCAATGTTTTGCTGAATACGTTTAATATCTTCCGATCTGTTGATAAAATTATCCCCGGTTACAATCCTGCCATATTT
>CAZIAU010000412.1:0-3873 GCA_964536755.1 uncultured Bacteroides sp.
GCTGATTTGGATGAGAGCGACCAGGTAAAGTCGTATCATATTTCAGAGGCAGTTAATTACCGTAATCTTGACAGGGAAGGGTGGGGGGCTTGAACTGATTGGGAGGAATTGCCAAACTGGGACCAAAATCACTTCTCATATGTTCTGTAATCGCATCACCCGTTGACCTTTTATACTCTTCCTTGTCATCTCCACCTAGCATGGGTATGATTCCTATTCCTTCAACACAAATTTGCCCTCTGCCAACATCAACACTCTTATAGCCAGGACAACTTTTTTAAGGGCGTAAGATAACCTCGGGGGACTTTTGCTACACGATGTACCTGGCCGAAGCTGTCAGTTACCGGAATCTTGACAGAGAAGGTTGGTCTGGCAAATCGGTACAGTGGATCAGCTATATTCAGCGACTCATCATTAAATTTGTACTTTTATTCAGTTTGCTATAAAATAAAAAAACAATTCATTGCATTACCGACTCGACTGCCTGATTGGATTCCTGATTCTGCAATATATGGTTTCGGCCCAGATTTTACCTGTTGATTCCCCTGAAGAGATTCTGGAGCAGAGACAAAAGGTTTTTACAGATATAAACCTGGAAAATCCATATGAGGATAGCCTGTGGTACCGGGGGAGGATCTATGAATTCGATATCGGATCGCATATCGGGACCCCCTATTTCCTGGATATTGGAATTTTGGCGGGGAAGTTAACATTTAAGGGAAAGTTGCATGAAAATCTCCGGCTGAGTTACAATCTGGTCACGGACGAGCTGATCATAGAGGAGTATGACTCAGAGAACAACATGACATTACTTGTGCTGAACAAATATTTTGTAGAAGACTTTACACTGACACACTACGGTCAAAATTATCTTTTCAGGATGAATACAGAAATGAAACCCATACATGATAAGTTGGAGGAGGGCTTCTGCGAAGTAATATATGATGACGAATTGCAGATGTTTGTCAGGCATAAAAAAGTATTGTTCTTTGATGCCAGCAAATACGATCATTATTCCTATAAGGATGAGAATCGGGTCTATCTTATTGTGGCTGGAAAGCTCTATCGTGTCAACAGCAGGAGAGATTACCTCAGGGCATTCCAGGTCGACAGGAAATCCTTACGCAGGTATATGAGACAGGCAAATATAAATTTTGAAAAATCAGGAACAAAATCCCTTTCTGCCTTATGTGCATACAGTAAATCATTACTAGACAACCAAACAACAGGAATTGAAGAGAATAATTAACATTTTAATAATAGTGTCATTAACTTCTGCTGCGTTCTGCCAGGAAGCAAACTCACAAAGGTTGAGTTTACATCGTGATAGTCTGCGGCTTATTGAATTTATTCAATTGGTGGAGGCGGATTATCAACTCAGGTTCTATTACGATCCTTCCTGGATAGAGGATTCCCTGAAAGGCAATGTGAATTATGATAATGTTGAACTGCTTTCTGCAATCAAAGAATATCTTGAGCAGTTTGGTTTTGGTGTATATGCGGAGTTACCTTTGGTTTTTATTACCAGGGGTGAGACGCCGGGGACGGGATTTGCCGGTGACTTTTTGAAGTCGTTTTCCTCAGGGACTCACGTTATCCGGGAATTCACAGATACGAAAAAGGAAGAGAACGCGAAGGAGGGATTTACCGGATCGGGATTCGAAATGTTACAATTTGGAAACGCCTCACAGGGTCTTACAGGTACCAAATTTTACATAAGGGGGGTTGTTCTGGATGCTGCAACCGGACAAAGTATAATCGGGGCTACGATACAGGTTGCGGGGACTTCAACCGGAGCGGCTACGGATATAAATGGTAATTACAGCCTGGTTATTCCATCCGGACAGAGTGAAATTGTATACAGGGCAATGGGCAAGAAAACGGTCAGACGTCTGGTGACAGCCTACGAAAACGGAAAAATAGACATATACCTTGTTGATGAGCTTAATAAAATTGATGAGGTTACCGTAATCGGACAGTTCAATGACAGAGTAAGCAGAATGACCGGATCAGAGCGAATGAATCTGGACATGTTGAATAAATCCATGTTGATCCTGGGTGAAACAGATTTTCTCAAGGGACTTCTGACCATGCCTGGCATACAGGCAGCTTCTGAAGCTGCAACGGGGTACAATGTCAGGGGAGGAAGTACGGATCAGAACCTTGTATTACTGGATGATGCGCCCATCATGAACATGACCCATTTTTTTGGATTTTTCTCCAATATCAATGCAGATGTGATTCAGGATGCAGAACTGTATAAAAGTGGTATCCCCTCGACCATCGGGGGAAGAATCTCTTCCATACTGGATATAGACTCCAGGAGCGGAGATTATGAAAAGTACAGCTTACAGGGTGGAATCAGCCCGATTTCAGCTAACCTCACATTTGAAGGTCCACTTCTGAAAAACAGGATCTCTTTTATAGGTGCCGGACGAAGCACATATTCAGATTGGATTTTGAGCAGGGTAGGTGATGAAAGGGTACGTAACAGTTCGGCATCATTCTATGATATCTTTGGAAAGGTCAGCGTGAATTTTAAGGAGGACCAGGACCTTTATTTAACGTTTTATACGAGTCACGACTACTTTAAATTTGACAGGGTCCAGACCCAGGAATATTCCAACCTTGCTATAGCCACCGGTTATAGCTGCCAGTTTGGAAAGAAACTGTTCTATCAAGCGACTCTTAGCCTGAGTTCATACGACTTCAGCCTGATTGATGAATCTGTACCATCTGTATCCGTCAGTTCTTCATACCGGATAGATCAGTATTCCCAGAACAACAGGTTCAACTGGCACAGGGGCCGATGGCTCAACTTCAGATTCGGATTTAGCGGGATAGTGTATAATATTCAACCTGGCAACCTGGTTCCCTGGGGTCCTGAATCCATCATTGAACCAGTGAGTCTGGATGATGAAAGTGCCATAGAAGGGTCCCTTTATATTCAAAATGAACAGAACATCAGCAGGTGGCTTACCTTATCCTATGGTCTGCGATATTCTGCATATGGTTACCTGGGGCCCGCTATGATTTTTAACTACAACGAGGGCGTCACCAGGTCTCTTATTTCATTGAAAGACACGAGTGCCTATTCCAGGGGAGAACTGATCAATGCCTATTCAGGGCCAGAATTCAGGTTTCTTGGAAAGATCCTCCTGGATGCGCGCTCCTCATTCAAATTCAGTTATAACCGGACACGTCAGTATATCGGACTGGTTTCAAATACTATCCTGCCCGCGCCTACTGATTTCTGGAAACTGACAAATCCGCATATTCAACCCAAGATCGGGGATGTTGTCAGCCTCGGCTACTTCAGAAATATTATTTTGAATCCCTCCAGTACTTTCATGGTCTCCCTGGAAGCCTATTACAGGTATACGCAGAATATTCTGGATTACAAGACAGGTGCTAAATTATTTGCCAATGAGCATTTTGAAACAGAGATTATCCAGGGGATTAACCGCTCTTATGGAATTGAGTTTCAGATAAGCAGGGACAAGGGTGACTTAACCGGATGGCTGAACTACGCTTATGCCAGATCAATGAACAGGTTCCTGAGCTATCTTCCTGAGGAAACAATCAATGATGGGTTATTTTTCCCAGCTAATTATGACAAACCCCATCAGATGAACCTGGTTGCCAATTATGATTTTTTTCGGCGTTTAAGGATATCCACGAACATCATGTACAGTACGGGACGACCGGTCACGTTACCGGAAACTGCTTTTAATTATCGTGGTTCCAAGCGGATTCAGTTCTCTGGCAGGAATCAATACAGGCTATCTGATTATTTCCGGGTTGACCTGACAGCAACAATGGAAGGAAATTACAGGGCGGATAAAATTGTTCGTGGTTCCCTAAGCTTTTCTG
>CAZIAU010000413.1:0-3425 GCA_964536755.1 uncultured Bacteroides sp.
ATATTCCATATAGTGTACTTGTACCAATCTGGTTATTATTTAATACACTTTCAAAAGAGGACATTTATAAGATTATCGACATAGAGCTAAGCGGTCTCTATAGCCGGGTTAAGAACCTGGGATTTGAGATCAAACTTTCAGACGAGGCGAAAGATTATGTACTGGAAAAGGGTTATGATATTCAATATGGTGCCAGGCCGCTTAAGAGAGCCATACAAAAATACCTGGAAGATCCTATGGCAGAAACAATTATAAAATCCTCCCTGGTTGAAGGAGATACAATGCTGGTTGATTTCGATAAGGATAAGGAAGAGATTACAGTGGTAATAAGGAAGAAAAAGGGAGCCCTGCCAAAAGGGAAGAAACAACTGCCGGCTGCTAAAGAGTCAGAAAGTAATAAGCCCAAGAAGGGATAATCAGGTTTCAACTATTCCATATAGATCGAATTCCTCTGCTGCGGTGATTTTTACCCGGTAAAACTCACCCGGGGTAAGTTTATTGTCCACGGGTATTAGAACTTCGTTATCAACCTCAGGTGAATCATATTGTGTCCTGCCCACAAAGTAATCCTCTTCCTTCCTGTCTATCAGTATACGGAATGTTTTTCCTATTCGCTCCTGGTTGAGACCGAAGGAGATATCCTGCTGTAATTCCATAACAGCCTCTGCCCTTTTCAACTTGACCTTCTCGGGAACATTATCCCTTAAGGTGTAGGCCTGAGTATTCTCCTCATGGGAATACGGAAAAACTCCAAGTCTGTCAAACCTGAATTTTTTGAGAAATTCCATCAGCTCCCTGAACTCCTCCTCAGTTTCACCCGGAAATCCTGTCAGTACCGTAGTTCTGAGGGCCACTTCGGGAATCCGCCTGCGGAACTTTGACAGAAGCAATTCCAGTTTTTCCCTGTTATGGCCCCTTCCCATCGCTTTCAGTATACCGTCGTTTATATGCTGAATGGGAATGTCCATGTAATTGCAGATCTTCTCTTCCGATGCCATCAGATCGATCACTTCTTCAGGAAACCCGGTTGGATAAGCATAGTGGAGCCTTATCCATTCGATTCCTTCCACCCTGACCAGTTCCTTCAATAATTCTGGCAATGCACGCTCCCCGTAAAGGTCAGTACCATAGTTTGTCAGGTCCTGTGCAATGAGGATCAGCTCTTTCACTCCACCCTCTGCCAGTTTAAGGCTCTCCCCCAGGAGGTCATCGATTGATACGGATCGCTGTTGCCCCCTGATACCGGGGATAGCACAGAATGTACAATTTCTGTTGCACCCTTCAGAGATCTTCAGATAGGCATAATGTGAAGGAGTGGTCACTACACGTCCGGTGACCAGTTGCCGGTCCAGTTTGCTTCCTGCAGTTTCCAGGATACGCTGCATTTCCCAGACACCGAAGAAACCATTCACCTCGGGCATCTCCTCTTCCAGCTCTTTTTTGTAACGTTCAGACAAACAACCCATTACATAGAGTTGTTGCAGGTTTCCCTTTCTTTTTTCCTCAATAAAAGAAAGAATAGTCTCTATGGATTCTTCCTTAGCATCCAGTATGAATCCACATGTATTAATGATTACGATCTCGGCAGGAGTATCATACCGGTTGTGCATGACGGTGTATCCTGATACCCGGAACTGATACAGAAGATGCTCTGAGTCCACCAGGTTCTTGAAGCAACCCAGGGTAATTATATTTACGATCATGACTGACTGAACAGACTGTCCACGAATTCATTCCGGTCAAATACCTGCAGATCCTCCATTTTTTCACCGATGCCGATATATTTTACCGGGATCTGGAACTGATCTGAAATACCCAGCACCACTCCACCCTTGGCGGTCCCGTCCAGTTTGGTGAGTGCCAGTGCATTAACTTCGGTGGCCGCCGTAAATTGCCTGGCCTGTTCGAAAGCGTTCTGACCGGTTGAGCCATCGAGGATCAGTAGTATTTCATGAGGTGCTTCGGGCAAAACTTTCTGCATAACCCTCCTGATCTTACTGAGCTCATTCATAAGATTCACCTTATTATGGAGCCTGCCGGCAGTGTCAATGATGACAACATCCTTATTGCCGGAAACAGCTGAAGATAGTGTATCAAAAGCCACGGAAGCCGGATCGGAACCCATCTCCTGTTTTACGATTTCCACTCCTACCCTTTCGGCCCAGATTGACAGCTGGTCCACCGCAGCGGCTCTGAAGGTATCTGCAGCACCAAGAAGTACATCCTTCCCGCCCTTCTTGAAGTGGTGTGCCAGTTTACCTATGGTGGTTGTCTTACCAACCCCGTTTACACCTACCACCATAATTACATAGGGCCTGAAGGGTAAAGGTTCATCAAATCCCCTCACCAACCCGGACCTGTTTTCCTCGAGAAGCGCAGCAATCTCCTCTTTTAAAATAGAATTTAGCTCGCTGGTGTTCAGGAATTTTTCTTTGGAAACACGGGATTCGATACGTTCAATGATCCTGAGTGTGGTTTCCACCCCGACATCTGAACTGATCAGTACCTCTTCCAGGTTATCGAGCACTTCATCATCCACCCTGGATTTTCCCACAACCACCCTGGAGAGCTTTTTAAAAACACTCTCTTTGGTTTTTTCCAGACCCCTGTCCAGCTTTGCTTTTTTGTCAGATGTAAACAGGCCCACGAGATTTCAGATAAAAAAAGCTCTCTTTTGACAGAAAGCTTTGTTAAACAGAATATGATGTACAGCCTTACTTGCTGAAAAAATCTTTAATGTGATCATTGTGGACAATCTCCTCTTCGAAAGAATATGCACCTGATTTCGGTGAACGAACCATCCTGATACATTTTGTGAAGTTCCTGCCCTCTCCACTCTGCAGTGTTGCAACAACCTTCTTTGCCATTTTTCAGTTCCTTATTTTATTTCGCGATGTAATGTAACCTTCTTCAATATGGGATTGTACTTCTTTAACTCCAGTCTGTCAGGAGAATTCTTCCTGTTCTTGGTTGAGATATACCGTGAAGTCCCGGGCATCCCGCTCTCCTTGTGTTCCGTACATTCCAGAATTACCTGGACCCTGTTCCCTTTGCCTTTTTTAGCCATTTCCTAAATTGATTTAATAAGATTTCAGAAATCCTTTTTTGACAGCTTCATCAAGTGTAGCTTTCAGTCCGTTCTTATTTATGGTGCGAATTCCCTGGGCTGATACACGAATGGATACGTACCTGTCCTCTTCAGCCAGATAAAATCGTTTATCAAACAGATTGGGCTTGAAATTCCTTTTAGTCCTTCTTTTAGAGTGAGATACATTATTTCCCACCATCATCTTTTTTCCTGTAACCTGACAAATTTGAGACATTTTCCTTATTATTTCAGATCATTTCTTCTAACGAGGCGCAAATTACGCTATTATTTATGAAATAATCAATAAGTGTCAATATAGCACAGAGCAAAGAGCACA
>CAZIAU010000413.1:3435-3871 GCA_964536755.1 uncultured Bacteroides sp.
AAATAATCAAACTTTTACCTTAAAAAAACCTGGGATCCACCGGATTATATGAGGCCCAGGATAAGCTGGCGTAAAAGCTGCATGGAGGTATATGAAGCCTGCGTAATGATCCTTTCCCTGGTCCCTCCGAACAGATACCTGTGAGAATATGTCCTGTCTCTATATGATACTGATATCCAAACAGTTCCAACCGGCTTTTCATCCGTACCGCCATCGGGTCCGGCTATACCGGAGACTGCGATCGCCACATCGGTATCGAAGTGTTCCCTGACCCCTGTTACCAATTTTTCCACCACTTCCTGACTCACCGCTCCGAAGGTATTGAGATATTCCTCAGGGACACCCAGAACTTTTACCTTTATGCTGTTGGAATAGGCAATAACAGAACCGGTAAAATATCTTGAACTTCCCGGGATCCGGGTAATTAACCTGGCTA
>CAZIAU010000414.1:0-3870 GCA_964536755.1 uncultured Bacteroides sp.
AATTGTTCCATGTGTTTTCTCAATCCCCATGGCATAAGCCCCATTCAGGGTAACCGCATTGAGTACCTCATAGGGAAGCATTTTCAGTTTCATGGTTCCCAGGGACATTATCAGTTCCATATTACCCGACGGGGAAGAGCCCGGATTATAATCTGAAGCAAGCGCAACCGGCAATCCTGCATCGATCAATCTTCGGGCAGGCGCATATTCCATTCCCAGGAACAGTGATGATCCCGGCAGCACTGTCGGCATTGTCCTGCTTCCAAGAAGCAGATTCATCTCATCCTCTCCCACAAATTCCAGGTGATCCACCGAAAGTGCACCATATTTCACACCCACCCGGATACCTCCCGAATAGTCCAGTTCGTTAGCATGTATTTTTGGTAACATCCCGAATTTCGCACCTGCCTCAAGAATCCTTTCTGTCTGTTCCCCGGAGAAGAATCCCCGGTCGCAGAAAACATCAATAAACCCGGCCAGTTGCTCCCGGGCGACTGCGGGGATCATCTCTTCGATAATCAGCTTTACATACAGGTCGGGGTTTTCCTTAAACTCCTCCGGGAATGCATGTGCTCCCAGAAAAGTCGATCTGACTGTCAGCGGAGTCTCTTCACCAAGCCGTTTTATCACCCTCAGCATTTTCAGCTCATCCTTCAGGTTCAATCCGTAACCGCTCTTGATCTCCACAGCCCCGGTTCCCGACTTAATGATCTCATGAATCCTGGACAAGGATTGGCGGAACAGCTCTTTCTCCGATGTTTCTGACAACAGCCTGGCCGAATTGAGGATACCTCCACCCCTTCTGGCGATCTCTTCATAGGATAACCCGCTGATTTTATCCTCGTACTCCTTTTCCCTGCTACCGGCATATACCAGGTGCGTATGTGAGTCACAAAAAGCCGGGAACACCATTCCTCCTTCACAATCCAGAACTTCGTCATCCCTGAAGGGGATCACCTCACCTTCCCCGAAACACACTATGTTCCCATTTTCTATGACAAGCCATGCATCATCCAGGGAGTTCACTTCGGCCATCCGGGAGCCGGCTACCCATGCTCCCGGCACATTCTCAACCATCAGTAAACGGGCAATATTCTTGAGGACCAATCTCATGCTACGAAGATAGGAATTTGTGCTCTCCCGGCTGAATGTTTTATAGCAAAACTATCTCAGGAGATAGGCTATGGCCACACCAAGGTAATTGCCTATGGCATAGCCAACCACTCCAACGATCATTCCCGGGACCACTACTTCCTTGTTTCTGAGTGCAGCGGCAACCACGGGAACGAAAGGAGGCGAATCGGCAAGTGCTGTGGAGGTAATGATATATTCATCCACGCTGATTTTGAAGATCCATGACAACAATGAATGGATCACAAGTGAACCCACGATGACCAGTGATATGAACAAAAACATATTCACAAGCAGGCTTACATTCTCTGCAGCGAAAAGTGTTTCCAGGTTGGCATTTGAAGCTACAATAACACAAAATATATAGATAAAGTACATTCCCAGCTGGAAGGATCTTTTTATCCGGTTAATACCTGGTATCAGCGAGGCCAGGATACCCAGTGTTGTTACCGTAAGTACCGCTGCAGTGGACCTCGCCTCGGAACCTTCCGGGAAAAGAAAGGTAATGCCGTATCCACACCCGAAAATTACCACGGAAACCAGGAATGATTTTAAGATCCCGGGCACACCTTCCCTTGTAAAGAATCCTTCGTAGGACTCAAAGTCACTCACATCCATTTCGGGCTGAACACTCTCCGAACCTCCTTTATATGGTTTCATAAACAGGCCGAACAACGGTTTGGCCCCGGTGATAAGGAACAGCAGGATCAAGGCACCAACAACCAGTTCCACCGTATGGGTCATTATATAGAGATCCCTGTCAACTCCCAGGCTGGTTGCAATGGCTGCCAGGTTTGGAGTACCGCCGGTATAAACCCCGATCATCATCCCCGATATTTTCCATATTTCGGGTATTCTCTCCCTGAACACAAAGAAACCCACAATTACCAGGACCACCACCGAGATTA
Organism: uncultured Bacteroides sp.; assembly: GCA_964536755.1. Taxonomy (GTDB): domain Bacteria; phylum Bacteroidota; class Bacteroidia; order Bacteroidales. The sequence goes on from CAZIAU010000414.1 coordinate 2,040, forward strand.
CTCCAAGAAGCAAAGATATAAAGGTATATTTGGCCATCTTTGCCCACTTCATGATGTTCTCAGAAAACAGGACAAGCGGAATCCCCAGCAGAATGGAAACACTCATCAGGTTGTCGGACAATCCCGTGATCGATTCCGGTATAACATTTATATTTCCCAGTATTAATCCGCCTGCATAACATATCACCACGATCCCGATCTTATTTACAATATGAAACCGTGTACTGAGGTAAAGAAGAAGTGCAGGAAAGAGAATATAAATAGAGATTATCAGGACGCCCATTACAGATTACGTTATAGTTAAAACGCAATATAGTAAAAAACTATTCGGGGCAATCCTTAAAACTCTTTTCATACTGCTCTATGGCACGGAAACTCATACCCATACTTGAGAATCCGCCGTCATGGAAAAGATTCTGCATGGTAACTTTTCTTGTCAGGTCAGAAAACAATGTAATACAGTAATTTGCGCAATCTTCAGCGGTGGCATTTCCCAGTGGTGACATCCGGTCGGAGAAGTCCTCCAGTTTATCGAATCCGCTGACCCCGCTGCCTGCAGTCGTGGGAGTTGGTGACTGTGAGATCGTATTTATACGGATTTTCTTCTCCCGTCCATACATATATCCAAAACTCCGGGCAATGGATTCAAGTATGGCTTTGGCATCAGCCATATCATTATACCCGGCAAAAGTCCTCTGGGCAGCTACATATGATAGTGCTACAACCGAGCCCCATTCATTTATGGCATCCAGCTTGCGGGCCGTGCTTAAAACCTTATGTAATGAAAAAGCTGACACGTCCAGGGTTTTGTGATAGTAATCGTAGTTCAGTGCATCATAATCGATCCCCTTTCTGACATTGGGTGACATACCGATAGAGTGCAGGATAAAATCAAGTTTTCCTCCCAGTATCTCCATGGACCTGTTCACCAGATCCTCCAGGTCCTCCAGACTGGTTGCATCGGCTGAGATAACCCGGGCATTAATCTTTTCAGCCAGCTCATGAATGGTGCCCATTCTGAGGGCTATGGGAGCATTGCTCAATACAATTTCCGCACCCTCTTCGCTCGCTTTTTCAGCCACTTTCCAGGCGATGGACTGATCGTTTAAAGCACCAAAAATAATTCCATTTTTGCCTTTCAGTAGATTGTACGCCATGATGGAAGCAATTAAATTGTTGGTTTTCGCCCTATTAACAAATATAAACTAAGATTGTGCGATGAAAGTAATTAAATCCTCAGCAGAACCCGTGCATTGGAAAGTGCAGCTTCGGTGACTGCTTCACCGGAGAGCATTCTGGCTATTTCGGTGATACGCTCACTCTTATCAAGTTTACTTATCCGGGTATAGGTAGCATCCTCCGTATCCTCTTTGTAAACCGTGAAATGTTCAGAGCCCCTTGATGCCACCTGCGGAAGATGGGTTATGGCAATTACCTGTCGTCCGCCGGCCAGGCGGTCCATTATACCTCCTACTTTGTCAGCAATCTCCCCGCTTACACCAGCATCGATTTCATCAAATATCAGAGTGGGCATACCTTTCCGGTCCGAGACCAGTGACTTGATACAGAGCATCAGCCGTGATACCTCACCGCCTGAGGCAACCCTGGATATCTCCTCCAGCGAAACCTGCTTATTGGCGGAAAAAAGGAATCTGATATCATCGGAACCAAACTGGTTCAACTCGTCCCTCTCTTCAATTTCAATTCTGAACCTGGCATTTGGTATTCCAAGCTGCCTGAGCTGGGATTCAACCTTTTTCTGCATCTCTTCCCCGGCACTGGCTCTTTTCAGATGCAGGATCCCGGCCATCTTTTCCATGGCTGAAAGAAG
>CAZIAU010000415.1:0-3860 GCA_964536755.1 uncultured Bacteroides sp.
GTCTCAATCCCTCAAACAGATAAGCCCTGATTCCGTTGGCAATGCAGATCTGAGCCGTGATCTCGGCAAACAACCGGCTGTTGTTACGGCAATCATGAGCTATCGCAACACTGATCTCCTTCCGTGTTCTGAATTCCTTCAGAAGGTAATTGCATAATCCCTGGGTGGCCATTCCAACAGTATAAATATTCATCCGGTTGGTGCCCGCTCCCATAATCCCCCTCAGTCCGCCTGTCCCAAATTCCAGGTCGCGGTAGAAACTCTCGATCAGTTCTGTTTCATTTTCTTCCATCATCCTGCGGATGGATTCCTTTGATGCTTCATCGATGGGACTGTCAAGCCATTGCTGCGCTTTTTCCCTTACATTTGACAGGAGACCTTCATTGTTCATCATTGCCTGAATGATAGGTTTATAATAAATTCTTAATACACTTCTCGAGGCTGTATCTCCAGTAGGGTACTTCCACACCATAGACCTCCTTGATCTTTGATTTGTTAAGTACTGAATAAAAAGGCCTCTTTGCAGGAAGGGGATAATCTGCTGTTTCGATAGGGAAGACACGCCCTTTGCAGTGATTCAGTATGCAGGCCTCCATGGCAAGATCGTACCAGCTGCAAACCCCTTCATTCGAAAAGTGGAATATACCGGGTACAAATTCGGATTGGCCCGATTCTATGTCCGAGATAATCTGCATTATTGCCCGGGCCAGGTCTTCAGCATAAGTGGGTGTGCCTATCTGATCGTAAACTACATTCAGGTCATCATACCTGTCCATTCGGTTGATCATGTTTTTAACAAAATTCTTTCCGAACACACTGAATAACCATGATGTCCTGATGATGAGCGCAGAGGGATGGTCCCATAGTAATTTCTCACCTTCCAGTTTTGTCTTGCCGTAAGTACTGACGGGATCTGCCGGATCATCTTCCCTGAGGGGACGCATAATATCGCCGCGGAATATATAATCGGTTGAGATGTGAATGATCTTCGTATCGGGATAAGGTTCCAGACTTTCTTTAAAATATTTCAGCGCATCCCTGTTAAGTTTCATGGCTTTTTCGGGTTCCGATTCGGCTCCGTCCACATCCGTATATGCTGCACAATTGATGATATAGTCTGTGCGATTTGAAGCTAGATACGACCTTATTGCCTCATTGTCAGTAACATCCAGTTCGTCAATATCAGTAAAATCATAAATCTGCCGGAAATAATTTCGAAGCTTTTTTATTTCTCGTCCAAGCTGTCCTTTTGCACCGGTAACAAGTACATGTTTCATTTTTCGGTTTTTAGAGGTCTTTCAAATAGGGTAATTCCCTGTCTTTTTCAGAAATAGTAGCGTGTGCCAACTCTACCTTCCAGTCGATTCCCAAAGCCGGATCATCAAACCGAACACCCGATTCTGCACCGGGATGATAATAGGTATCGCACTTGTAGAATACAGTTGCACGTTCAGAAAGTACTGAGAATCCGTGGGCAAATCCGGCGGGGATCAATAATTGAAGATGGTTTTCAGCGCTTAATTCCAGGCCAAACCACTGGCCATAAGTGGTTGATCCTGAACGAATATCAACAGCCACATCATAGATGCGTCCTTCTGTAACCCGTATCAGCTTTGTCTGTGCATGAGGCTGATTTTGAAAATGCAATCCCCTTATGACCCCGAAAGATGACTGTGACTCATTGTCCTGAATGAATTCAGGAATGTTCCCGAGATCCCGCAACCAGGATTGGCGGAAACTTTCCAGAAAATATCCGCGTTGATCTTTAAACACCCTCGGTTCAAAGATCAGCAGTCCATTTATAGCGGTGTCCCTGATCTGCATATTCCCTGCATAAAATTAAAAGTTAGAAACGAAAAGACGTTCGTTGGCAATGCCCTGAAGATACTCTCCGTATGCACTGTTCTTCATCTCTGAAGCAAGTGACCTGAGCTGTTCCCTGTCAATATAACCCATTTTAAACGCTATCTCTTCAATACATGAAATCTTCAGGCCCTGCCTTTGTTCAATGGTGTGAATATAGTTTGATGCCTGAAGAAGGCTTTCATGCGTCCCGGTATCAAGCCAAGCCATTCCTCTTCCCATGATCCTTACCCTGAGCCTCTTTTCTTCCAGATACAACCTGTTCAGATCGGTTATTTCCAGTTCACCGCGGCTCGAGGGAGTCAGGGTTTTCGCCTTTTTTATAACATCACTGCTATAAAAATAGAGTCCGGTAACCGCATAATTGGATCTGGGTGCGGATGGTTTCTCCTCCAGACTTATCACTTTTCCACTGTTATCAAATTCAACTACTCCGTATCTTTCAGGGTCTGTTACATAATAACCGAAAACTATGGCGCCATCATCCAAAGAAGCTGCGTTCTGAAGGGTCTGCGAAAATCCGTGGCCATAGAATATATTGTCCCCCAGTATAAGGGATACATTGTCCTTTCCAATGAATTCCTCACCGATCAGAAAGGCCTGCGCCAATCCGTCAGGTGATGGTTGAACAGTGTAACTGAGTGAAAGCCCAAGCTGACTTCCGTCATCCAGAAGTGACTGATACAGGTGTTGATCCTCAGGGGTTGAGATAATCAGGATCTCTTTGATTCCTGCCAGCATAAGAACTGAAAGGGGATAATAGATCATTGGTTTATCGTAGACAGGAATGATCTGCTTGGAAATGGATCTGGTAATGGGATAAAGACGCGTTCCGGCACCTCCGGCCAAAATAATACCTTTCATATTACTCTTTTAGTAATTTTTCAAAATAGTCAATGGTCTTTCTCAGTCCTTCATCCAGGTTGATAACCGGTTCCCAATTGTTCAGATGCTCTTTTGCCAAAGAGATTATAGGTTTACGCTGAATAGGATCATCCTGGGGCAGTGGCATATGGATGATTTTTGATCTGGATCCTGTTTCATCCAGAATTTTCTCGGCCAATTCCAGAATGGTAAACTCTTTTGGATTTCCTAGATTAATGGGCCCGGTAAGCTCATCCGGAGTATTCATCATTCGGATCATCCCTTCAAGCAGGTCATCCACATACTGGAAACTGCGGGTCTGGGTTCCGTCTCCATAGATGGTAATATCATGGTTTTGCAGTGCCTGGACAATGAAATTAGAGACCACGCGTCCGTCATTCGGATGCATTTTTGGTCCGTAAGTATTAAATATCCTTACAATTTTGATCCTGACCCCGTTTTGATGGTGATAATCCTTAAAGAGGGTTTCAGCACACCTCTTCCCCTCGTCATAGCATGACCTTGCACCGATCGGATTAACATTTCCCCAGTAAGATTCAGGTTGGGGATGTATTGTCGGATCACCGTATACTTCGCTGGTTGAGGCCTGTAAAACCTTCGCTTTTATCCTCTTGGCCAGACCCAGCATATTTATGGCACCCATTACTGATGTCTTGATGGTTTTGATGGGATTATACTGGTAATGTATTGGTGATGCCGGGCAGGCCAGGTTATAGATTTCATCAACCTCAACATAATAAGAAGAGGTTACATCATGCCTGATCAGTTCAAAATAATGATTATCCAGCAGGTGTGTAATATTGCGCTTTGCCCCGGTAAAATAGTTATCCAGGCATAGTACCTCATTCTTCTCCTGAAGTAATCTTTCGCAAAGGTGAGAACCAATAAATCCGGCTCCACCGGTAATCAGGATCCTTTTCATTTTTTTCCTGCTTTTACAGGTTGCCTGCCTATACTGTAATAGGTAAAGCCAAATTCAAGTAATTCTTCAGGATTTGCAGCCTCATAATGGCGCTTGTTGGTTTTTGTTACAGTGCCAATTAGCCCTTTTTCAATCAGTCTGTCAAGAACATCATATACTAAGACCCTGTGTATTCCTGCTGCTTTTACAA
>CAZIAU010000416.1:0-3860 GCA_964536755.1 uncultured Bacteroides sp.
TAAGGATGCCCGATTCCAACCTGCATTTCCCCAAGGCCGATCTTAAGAGTTACACAGATAGCTGGGAGAGCGGGGTCCGTTGTGAAGTGATGCAGGGCGGACAAGGGGATACCAAGCACTGGGCATTCAATGACCCGGTGAAGAGGGAAGGGAAGTATGCCGATGCTCCGCCCACACCGGAAGAGTTCAGACAGCTCTCCACCCGCGTGGTTGATCTTCACCCGATCACCTGCATGCAGAATGCTCGTACCAGCGCAGGTGGTGTGGTCACCGGTGTGCCCATGCAGGCCATAACAGTCGGGCCTGTTCAGACCTGGAAGGCCGAAAAAGTATCCATATGGCAGGCAGGTGTACACGATAATCCTTTCGGCCAGAGGCTAACAGCTTTTATGATCAGTAAGAAACTGTCAGACAGCTCGGTTCCCATGTCCTTACTGGCAGACCATCCCAACGTTCAGTTTAATTATTTCCGGGGAGGGATCGGGGTATGTGAGACAGAGATGCACTAGATAAACCGGCAAATGAAAAGGGACCAGTTGTTTCAATATGTGGGAAATCCTTCTCAGCTGGGAGGGACCAGGCACTATACGCTTTCAGATGGATGGGGACGCGACCTGAGAGCTATTGATGTATGCACGGGTGGAGGGCTTCGGTATACTATTCTGCCTGACCGGGGCATGGATATTTCACTGGCTTCCTATAATGGCCGTAACCTTGTTTATCTGACCTGCAACGGGGAGACCCATCCCTCTTTTTATGAGCCTGAAGGTTTTGGCTGGCTCCGGACATTTACCGGGGGCCTGCTTACAACCTGCGGACTCACTTATCTTGGGCCTCCTGTTCTGGATGAGGGAGAGCAACTGGGACTGCACGGGCGATATTCAACCATCCCTGCAAAACAGGTTAATGATTTTTCAGAGTGGGCAGATGAAGAATTCCATATAAGGATCAGGGGAACGGTCGAGGAGGGCTCCACATTTGGAAATAAACTGCGGCTGGTTCGTGAGATCAGTTCCATTCAGGGAAAAAATATTATCCGGATAACGGACCATATCACTAATTTTGGGTTCAGGCCAAGTCCGTACACCATACTCTACCATATGAACTTTGGCTTTCCTTTGCTATGCGAGGATACGGAGCTTTTAATTGAACCGGCTGAGACGATTCCAAGGGATCCGACGGCTAAAGAGGGCTTGTCTGAATTCAGGCAAATGTGCAAACCCCGGCCCGGATTCCAGGAACAGGTTTTCTTCCACAAAATGGATGGTGATGCGGAACGTAAGACATCCGTAAAACTATTCAACAAGAAGACAGGAGTTTCAGCTATCCTGAGATTTAATGTTGACCAGTTACCTTATCTGACCCAGTGGAAAATGATGGGACAGGGTGAATATGCACTGGGACTTGAACCGGGTAATGTACCTGTTAAAGACAGGAAGGAGTTGAGGGAAGAAAACAAGTTACCCACTCTTCAACCCGGGGAAAGTGCGGAGAATTCACTGGAGCTGGAATTCACCGGGAGCTGATTCAGAATCTGATCCGGGGCCTGATCCTGGACTCCGGAACACTAATTGATTTTACAAATCGCGTAAGCCTCAATTTCAACCAGCAGGGGATCCCAGCATAATCTTGCCTGGATACCCGTACTGGCGGGAAGGGGGTCAAGTTTCAGCCATGTGAAAAAGGTGGTCCGGATCTTATTGAATTCGCCGTAGTCCCTTTCAATATCCCTGAGATAATTGGTCGTCCTGACCACATCATGCCACGACATTCCTTCTTCCGAGAGCAGACTGGTAATATTCCGGTAAGTCCTCCAGAGCTGTGCCCTGAAATCCCCGGCATGTTCGGGTTTCCCGTCTTCATTCATGCTGGCTGTCCCTGAGATTAAAAGCACCCTGTATTCTCCAAGGTCAAGCCGCAGGGCGCGGGAGAAAGATGATGGCTTCTGATAATCATAGGCATTATTGAGTACCTGGGGCACCTGAACATCGAACTTTTCAACGGGGGGTCTCTCTTTATGTATTTCCGGGTAGGCCGATTCCAGGATGGTGTTCTCATCTGACAATATTCCCAGCTTTTTCATTTCCATCGCCTCACCCCTGGAAAGTTTTGACAGGTCGATCAAATTTCCTTTGTTACTCATATCTCCTCTATCTGTAATCAGCCCATGAAGATATACAAATATCTTCTGTTTCCGGAAATTTTGATAAAAATAGGGATTTGCTTCTTATTCATGCTTTGAAAATCTGCTATAAGTGTTTATTTTCACTGAATGGTCCTCTAAACAAATCATCTGAATAATGGGAAAAAGAAAAATTAACCACCTGCTTCTGATTATAATAATTATTGCAGCACAGCCTGCATTTTGCCAGGGCTTCAAACTGGAATATTCAGATTCCAATAAAAACCTGACCATCAGGAGCGGCCAGGTAATTATCAAAAGCAACTGGGTCGACCCTTCCATACAACCCGTTAGTTTTTCGGGGCAATGGAAACACTTAAACAGATATAACGTCTATGATGAACTTGCCGGCATGCCGGGGAATAGGATTACGGATGTTTTCAGCAATTCGGATATTGTTATTGAAAGGCAGTTATGGATATCTTCGGATAGCAAAGTGATAGCCATCAGGCAGAAACTGAGTAATTTCAAAGAGGACCAGATCAACATCGGACTGATGTTCCCTCTGACAGGTGAGGGCGAGGAAGCATTTCAGTTACCGGGTAATCCCGAAGCAGCGAACTGGTATATCAATGCGCAAAAAAGGCGTAAGAATGAATTCCCGGAAACGGTAGTTCCCTCGGGGGATATGTCAATCATCGCTGATCCATTCCTGGCCATTCCCGTGGAGCCCGATCCTGAAGGTCCGTGCCTCCTGGTGGGCTACCTGGATTGGATAAAGCACCTTGCACATCTGGAGATCTCTTTTAAGAAAAAGAAGGGGAGGACAGTTTTTGAAAGCCTGACAGCCAGTTGCGAGTTTGATAATGTGGTTCTGCCCCCGAACGGTGAACGAACCACCCAGTGGATCTACATCACCGTCGGACCTGATTTCAACCGGACAGTTCATGAATATGCCGGGAGGGTGGCAGACTATCATCATATCCCTGAACCTCCGAAAAACGCACCTTCTGTTTATTGTACGTGGTATTGGTACGGAAGTAATTATACAGAGGAATATTTTCTAAGGGATATTGAGGCCCTGAAGGAGCTGGAACCGAGGAAACCTTTCGACGTATTCCTTATTGATGAGTGCTGGGCAATCTACAAATGGGGTGATTATTCTGTCAATGAACGGTTCCCGGACGGGATGAAATTTGTTGCTGATAAAATCAGGGAGATAGGATATATCCCTGGCATCTGGACCCCGCCATATCTTGTGTCGCCTGAATCGGATCTGGTAAAGAAGCATCCTGAATGGGTCCTCAGATCGTCCACTGGAGAACATTATACGTTCAGGATGAACAATATGGATCACCTGGTCATTGACCCGACCTATCCGGGAGTGCTTGATCACCTGGAAGAATCATTCAGAAAGCTTTCAGAGGACTGGGGCTTCAGGTATTTTAAATTCGATTTCATGAGAGCTGTTTTCCTGGAAGGGGATTATCGCTTCTTTGATCCGACCGTAAACAGGCTCGAGGCTTTCCGGATGGGTCTGGAAGCGATCCGGCGCGGTGTGGGGGATGGGGCCTACATATCGGTCTGCGGAGGTCATTATGGAGGATCCCTTGGCATTGCAAACTCCCAGAGAAGCGGTTCGGATGTGGTTTCATTCTGGGATCAGAAGGAGATACCCAAATACAGGCAGAATATGCTAAGGACCTGGATGAGCCGGCTATGGCATGTGGACCCGGAT
>CAZIAU010000417.1:0-3852 GCA_964536755.1 uncultured Bacteroides sp.
CCACGAGTGGAAGAAAGGTGGTCATCCCGCTGGCCACCAGGAAACGGTTTCGGATCTTCCCGCCTTTGCGTCTGAAGACCTGGACACGTAGCTCCTCCTCAGTATAGAGATGATCGATATAACTTAAATGCACCCTGTGCTTCTGCCAGTAGTAAACAAAAAGGAATTCCAGTAGTGTGGCCACCAGAGTGAGGTATTGGAGCTGAATGAACATGCTTCGTTCAAGCTCTTCCTTAAACACTACATCTGAAGCGATAAAAATTAGTGAATAGATAAAGACCACAATATTTGGCATGATCAGTATAACGCTGTTCACAACGGGAGTATTGAAAAGTTGCTTCTTGCAGTAGGTAAAAATCTTTTGGGGAATCTGCTGCCTGCGCCTTTTTAATTTAAAATATCTCTTAAAGTTCCAGTTGTAAATGAAGCCAGCCAGGTAGCTCACCAGAAGCATCAGGAAGAGGATCCTGAAATAGCGTGCATGCGGACTGCGCTCTTCAAACAGTTTCAGATCATTATCGTTGGATGCGGATCCCTCAGGTCCGGCCTGGATATTATCACTTACGGAAGTGTCAGCATATTGCAGTCCCAGTGCGGTGGCTCTATCAACAATGCTGTCAAGATTATCTTCACTGATTTTTTCAATGGAATCAAGGGCCATAGCCAGAGAATCTACCAGTCCGGAAGAATCATTATTAAAGAAATCCTTATTTTTTGCAAACTGAGGGACGCTCTGAATTCCCAGGAAGATCAGGAAGGGAATCACCAGCATAAAATACAGAATGGTTGAGGAGAGATAAATTCTTAGTCCATAATATCCGGGAATGCTTTTCTTTTCCATTGTCAGGCAGGTTTCCAGAAGGAATAAAAGTAAGTTTCAAATTCGGGATTTCAAAGCTTTCTTCATCCTTCTCCGGAGAAACCGATCAACTGCATGGTCTATATATCCTTTGATTTCAGGAAACTTAACCTGACCCCTCCCTGAATGACAAAAGCTTTGAAGTTTTCACTCTGTTCAGGCACATAGAAATTCTCTTCGTTCAATAAGATGAAATGAATGCCCGAAGAGATAAAGAAGCCGATCTTATCACTTATGTCCAATTCAAGTCCCAGTCCCGGGTTGATACCGAAACCTGTATTGTTCTCAATATATGCCCTGTCGGGTCCTGAATCATCGGGATCCAGCATATCCAGGTCATGGAGCGCCTGCCACTCATTGTCTTCATGTGTGGCGGAGGTGATATTCATGGACAGACCCGTGAAAATGTAGGGATTTAACTTTTTCCCCGGCAACAGATAATACCTGGGTGCAATGCCAAGGCTGACATTCAAAAGGCTCAGTTCGCGGTAGCCTTCGGCAAGCAGATCATCGGTGATCGGATCCCATACGGCGAAATAGGTATAATTAATCCCGTCATACATATCATAATACCATTTCCCTGTATACATGATCCCGACATTGGCCTGAACGGAAAAGTGCCGGTTCAGGTTATACTGGAATCCAATGGCCCCACAAGGACCAGGCTTATAATTGGCAATCTGCAGGGGTTCTTCATCTTCTGAAGAGGAGCCCCAATCCGGCATCCAGGTTTTTGTTCCGAAAGTGCCGAAAAGACCACCCGAAAGTTCCACGCTCAACTTTTGTTCAAACTGGGAGGATGCTGTCAGGGATACCATCAGCAATGCGATAAAAGTGGAAAGATGTTTCATGACCACGCTTTTAAAATGATAAAAAATCAGTAAGCCAAATATTAAAAGAGATAGTGAAGCCAGATAAATTTATGAAAAAGAATAGTATGGATCAATTCAGAAAAAAGTATATTAGGGTTTGGGAAAAAACAGGAATTACAGGATTTTTGCTGATCCGTCAGGGTCGAAGAGTAAAAGATGGCTGAAGAATCAAGGAAGTTCTATGTATTCTGGCTGGCAGTAATTGCATCCCTGGGGGGATTCTTGTTCGGCTATGATACCGCTGTGATATCAGGTACTCTCTCCTTTGTCCGAAGCCAGTTCGGGCTGGATGCCGTTAAAGAGGGGTGGTATGTGAGTTGTGCACTGGTGGGCTGCATCGGTGGCGTTTCGGTGTCGGGCTGGCTGAGCGATAAATACGGAAGAAAACGGATACTTCTCCTGGCTGCCATATTATTTTCTGTCTCTGCAACCGGGTGTGCTGTTTCAGGATCCTTTGCAGGCCTGGTCATTTTCAGGCTGATCGGAGGGATGGGTGTGGGTATCGCTTCCATGCTGTCGCCTCTTTATATTTCCGAGATATCTCCGCCGGCCCGGAGAGGCAGGCTCGTTGCTCTTTATCAGTTTTCAATCACTTTTGGCATACTCTGTTCTTTTTTTATAAATGCGTTGCTGCTGGACCGTTCCTTAAACGGGCAATTTCAAAATGATATTATCCAGCTGGTTTTCAAAACAGAAGTCTGGAGGGCCATGCTGGGTATGGAAGCCATCCCGGCCATCCTGTTTTTTATCCTGGTTACCACCATCCCGAAAAGTCCGCGATGGCTCGTTGTCAACGGGCAGGAAGAAAAAGCGTTCGGGATACTGACCAGGATCGGGGGCACTGAATCGGCTGCCATGGAGATCAATGATATCAAGGATACCATGACCCCAGAAAAAGGTTCCTGGAGAATGATCCTGGAACCGGGCGTAAAAATTGCAATTTTACTGGGGGTTTCGCTGGCGCTGCTTCAGCAGTTTACCGGGATAGATGCGGTAATTTATTATGGCCCGAAGATACTGGAACAGGCCGGATTTGAACTGAGTGATGCGCTGGGGGGACAGGTGATCATAGGTATTATTAATATGTCCTTTACCCTGATTGCTATCTGGAAGATCGATCAGCTGGGGCGAAGGCCCTTACTGATCTCAGGAGCATCCGGAATGTTCATATCGCTCACCGCCATTGGATTGCTTTTTGCACTGGGCAGGGCAGAGGGGATTTTACTTTTATCCTTTATCCTGGTTTTCATTGCCTCCTTTGCATTTTCGCTGGGGCCGGTGATCTGGGTCATTCTTTCGGAGATCTATCCCACCAGGATCAGGGGAAGAGCCATGTCCATTGCAACCCTGGCCACCTGGATAGGAACTGCAACCATCGGGCAGATGATCCCCATTTCCCTTGAAAACCTTGGTCCGGCCTCCACTTTCTGGATATTCGCACTATTCTGTATCCCTACCATTGTGATCGGAGTCAGGCTGCTTCCCGAAACCAGGGGAAAAACGCTGGAGGAGATCGAGAAACAGTGGCACAGGTAACTACTCAGACGTTATTCCCTGACCACTCCTCGGGCCAGTCGGAGAGACCCTTGTAAAACATCAGGTGTTCATAATGGGGCTTCACCTTATCCTCTATGGCAATCATTTCATCGGCCGTCAGTGGTTCAAACTCCTGGGCAATCCGAATATTTTCTTCAAGTTCGGCGATTTTATCAATTCCCACAATGATGGTGCTGATGGGAAGGGACATGGTGTAACTCATGGCCTCTTTCATACTGATGATGCCTCCGCGGTCGAATATCCTGTCCCTGGCGGGGATCTTCATCCCGATGATTCCCATATTTTTTTCCACTGCGGTGGGCAGCAGCTTTTCAATATATGAATTGTAGTGTTTGTCGGCAGCGTTCAACGCCATCAGGACCGTATCGAAAGGATAACGGTCCACCATCTGCTTCATGGGATCTGGATCGGCGTGACCGGTAAGTCCCAGGAAGCGGACGATCTTCTCATTCCGTGCCTGTTCCATGGCCTTAACCACTCCGTCATCTCCAAATATCAGGTCCATATCTTCGCCATTCCCTGGTTTGGTATTATGGATCTGCCAGAGATCGATTACATCGGTTT
>CAZIAU010000418.1:0-3829 GCA_964536755.1 uncultured Bacteroides sp.
AGGGCTTCCGGGGAGAGCGCCTGGTTACTGCTTGGATTACCGGGTGCAGCTTTTGCCTCTGGATTGCTTGAATTCTGGACAGCACTGGGCTGTGTCTCAGGTATTATCTTTTACTGGTTTATCATAGCAAAGCCTTTGCGTGAAGAGACAGAACGCCTCGGGGCAATTACACTTCCCACGTTCCTGGCAGCCAGGTTTGAAAAAGGACAATCCCTGATACGCATACTGTCCACTTTCATTATAATATTTTTTTTCATTTTTTACCTGTCAGCCCAGTTCAACGGGGCGGGAAAGATCCTGAATGTGACATTCGGCCTGGATCAGACCACGGGTATGGTAATAGGGGCCCTGGTTATCATATTCTATACCATGATGGGTGGCTTTTTTGCTGTGGCCTGGACTGACATGGTACAGGGGATCATTATGATCGGCACCCTGGTGGTATTGCCTCTGGTTGGGCTGGTTGAGCTGAAGGAAATGACGCAGGGTGCGAGGCCACTTGCAGAGATTGTAACCAGTGAAGGACATCCTCTCATGTCTTTTACGGGTAGTAAAACCGGGTGGGCTTCCGCAGCAATGATCATCAGCGGGCTCAGCTGGGCACTTGGGTATATGGGCCAGCCTCATCTGCTGACAAGGTTCATGGCCATTAAAAACCCGGGACAGATAAAAGTGAGCCGTAGAATTGCCATAGCATGGGTTATCCCTGCTTTTACCGGAGCCCTGATCATTGGAATAATAGGGGCGGGGATTTACGAACAGGGAATGTTTGATGATATTGAAAAAGTGATGCCACATCTTGCTAATCAATTGCTGCCAGCATGGCTGGCAGGGATCTTTGTGAGCGGAGCCATTGCTGCCATGATGTCAACTGCCGACAGTCAGCTGCTGGTGATCAGTTCATCAATTATTGAAGATTTTTTTCACAGGACCATGGGGCATAATCTGGGAGACAGGCCCATGCTCAGGGCCAGCAGGATTATTACCATCGCTGTTGGCCTCACAGGGTTTTTCATTGCCGTGACCTCCGATAAACTTATTTTCTCAATGGTATCCTATGCCTGGGCTGGACTGGGATCTTCATTTGGCCCCCTCATTCTGCTGATGCTGATCTGGAAAAAGGTGACAAGGCAGGGAATTGTTGCCGGACTGGTTACCGGGTTCGTTTCCACTGTCATATGGTCCGAACTTACGGCCCTGGATGCTGTTATCAGCGTAAGGTTTGTATCCTGGATCCTAGCATTAATAATGATCTGGTTGGTAAGCCTGATCACCCGTAATAACCCTGATATGAACCGGTATAAATGAGATTCGTTTACAATATTGGGATCAGACTGTACTGGACCTCAGCTTGGATAATCTCCCCCTGGAATCAAAAGGCAAAGCTTTGGCTGAAGGGAAGGAAAGGTTGGTACGGTCAATTGAAAGAGGCCATCGGAAAAGATGAAAGAGTGATATGGTTCCATTGCGCTTCACTGGGTGAGTTTGAACAGGGAAGACCGGTTATGGAAGCAATTCGTACCAGGTTCCCTGACCACAGGATAGTACTCACCTTCTTTTCGCCTTCGGGTTTTGAAAAACGAAAAGATTACCCGTCTGCCGACCATGTGATGTATCTGCCGCTGGATACTGCCCGGAATGCCCGTCTGCTTGTAAACTACCTCTCTCCGGAACTGGTGATATATATTAAATATGAATTCTGGTATCATTATCTGAACCGTCTGAAAAAACAGGGGGTCCCTCTTTATCTTGCCTCCGGGATCTTCCGCCCGGACCAGCTGTTCTTTAAATGGTACGGGAAGTGGTATCGAAAATTCCTGGATTGTTTTACGCATATTTTCGTTCAGCAGGAAAATTCCAGTCTCCTTCTCAGACAATATGGATTTGACAGAGTTACCGTGGCGGGAGATACACGTTTTGACAGGGTCGGTGCTGTGGCAGAGACCGTATATGAGAACAGGCAACTGGAAAAGTTTTCACGTGGTTCAAAGGTGATAATTGCAGGGAGTACCTGGGAAAAGGATGAGGAGATCATTGCACAGGCATACAGGGAGATGACGGAAGATATCCGGTGGATTATAGCCCCGCACGAACCATCCCCTGCACACATTGAACGTTTAAAAAGGTGGTTCCCCTCCAGTGTTCTTTTCACGGAACTGGACCATGGAATTCCTTCCGGTATCCGGGTTATCATCATTGATTCAATCGGTCAGCTTTCTTATATATACAGGTATGGATCCCTCGCATATGTCGGGGGAGGATTCGGCAAAGGGATCCACAACATTCTGGAAGCTGCAACTTATGGCCTTCCAGTTATTTTCGGCCCTGCATTTACCAAATTTTCCGAGGCGGTTGAACTAACCGAAATGGGAGGAGCTTTCCCGGTTCAGAATGAACGGGAATTGTTATTCACCATTCATCAACAATTAAAAGATCCGAAGTTGTTGAAAACCTCTTCACTGATTGCTGAAAACTACGTGATTACCAAGCTTGGAGCCACTTCCAGAATCCTCGATGAAGTGTGCAAAAAAACGGAAGCCAATATGCTCTAGAGAATCTTCAATTTGAAGTATACGGTCCAAAAGCAGGAAACTGGTCCATTAAGTTCCGGGTTACCAAATCCGGACCTGATCCCGAATTTACCCAGGTTGAAGGTCCCATGTAGTTCAATTTTTCAAGAATTCGAGTTCCTTGTAAACACTGGGCTGGAGCCGGGCCCCGAATTTCAATCCCTGGTTTAATTATCATTAAATCAAGGGAATAACGATTTATTGCTGGCCAATCGGACATGAATTTTCTCATGTGTCTGACTTTAATTGAGTTAGCCTCGGGGTTAATTTCTTGTTGATAAATAGCACTCCGATTCATTCATTCTGCTATTGATTTCTTCTTAATTTCATTTCCCGGAATCTGTTTCACAAAGGACCCCTTTTTTCATCATTTATTCAGGAAAAGTCATCTGATTTTTATTTTATGAAAAGGGGTACTTTATCTCTTTTCAATGGGACTGAATTTGTAAAAGGCAGGATTACAGCAAGTTGACGCATTGTTAATATTACGTAATAACAAAGGATCGATTGGATAAACCCTATGACTAATTTGGTGTTTATAAAAACAACCACCCGAAGCTAATTGTTAACATATTGAAGAGAATGGAGGAAAAGGAATTACCACAAAAGAACCTGGCGTTTGCAGATAAGGAGCTTATTGAAAAAAATGTTAAACTGAAAAATAAAGATCAAGAGCTTCGGCACACATACAGTTTCGATGAAGCCTTTAAAGCCTCACTTGAATATTTCGGTGGTGATGAACTTGCGGCAAGGGTTTGGGTGAATAAATATGCACTTAAAGATTCCTACGGAAGGATTTATGAACGAACCCCGGATGATCTGCACAGGCGTTTGGCTTCAGAAATAAGCCGTATTGAGAACCGTTATCCGAATCCACTCTCCTTCGATGAGTTATTTGAGTTGATGCGCGGATTCAAATACATTGTTCCCCAGGGATCTCCTATGACAGGTATTGGTAATAATTTTCAGATTGCGAGCCTTTCCAATTGCTTTGTGATCGGGCATGAAGGTCAGGCTGACTCCTATGGAGGTATTCTGAAAATTGATCAGGAACAGGTACAGCTGATGAAACGCCGGGGAGGAGTGGGACATGACCTTTCACATATCAGGCCAACAGGAAGCCCTGTGCTGAACAGTGCACTGTCATCAACCGGCGTGGTACCATTTATGGAGAGATATTCAAACTCAACCAGGGAGGTTGCACAGGATGGACGAAGAGGGGCGTTAATGCTCAGTATCTCTGTGAAACACCCGGATGC
>CAZIAU010000419.1:0-3825 GCA_964536755.1 uncultured Bacteroides sp.
TGGACCAGGAGAGGAAGATGAAAAGATCCGGTATTTCATCTTATTTCCACCATATCGAGGTGATGAGTGACAAAAAGGAGCAGCAATACATTCAGCTTTATAACCACCTGGATATTGATCCCTGTGAATTTCTGATGATTGGAAATTCGATGAAGTCAGATATTATACCCCCTATCAGTCTGGGGGCATGGGCAATACATGTGCCATATCATACTACCTGGGAGCATGAGGAGGTGGATGAGGATCCCGTTTCATCACAGTTCTTCCGCGTCAACCGGATCATGGAAGTAACAAACCTGATCAGCCATTAAAATTCCGTACCCTTTCAATGCGCATGGCAAAAGGTACATTTCCGTGTGAAAACTCGTATTCAACGGCATAACTTCCTTCTGAACGGGACAGGGTTTCAATGGCCGATGCCTTCAGGACAGCATCAAGGTCAGAACTGTACTTTTTTTCAACTACCATTTTTATGGTACCGTAATAGAGTTCCGTAATCATGAAAACCCTCCTGATCCTGCCATCATACTCTTTCCAGCGGGTGGCTTTCATTACTTCGAGAAAACCATCGGTCTTAATACGCATCAGGTCATCCATTTCCCTGATCTGCAGATTGCCGAAGGTAAATTTACTCAGCTTCTCCATTTTAAATTTACCGGAAATTAATCCCATGTCGGGATGCTGGAATTCGTTGATAAACTCAACATTCACATCCACTGTAATTGAGGCGAACCGGGCTTCCATAAACCGGGTTTTCATGGCTTCATCCCTGAAAACCTTCCATTCGCTTTCCTTAATCAATCCGGCATCAAGAAATGCTGTATAAATAGTGTTCGGCATACCCTTCCTGGAAAATTCAGGGGCACCGAAGACGGGATCCCATACCAGGTCACCCAGTGCAATGCCCTCATGAGATGCGGCAATTAATTCGAGGTTATAAGTGTTTTTGAATTGTCTGATCTCCATGGCACGGATTTGTAAATTGTAGTGAAATTGATCGTTAATAACTAAAGATCAGGTTTTTTTTAGTTCAACGCAAACAAAAACATTATCAAATATCCAAAGAAATCTGTTAATTTGTGGCTTTTTACGGAACTGGATGAATGTACTCGATATTATATTTCTTGTTCCTTTGCTTTTTGCTCTTTACAGAGGATTTAAAAAAGGTTTGATCCATATGGTCGCGTCACTGGCGGCTCTTATACTTGGAATAATCGGAGCAATCAAGCTGAGACCTGTTTTTGCAGCCCTGCTTGATTCACTGTTTAATATTGCTCCTGAGCACATCAATGCAATTGCATTTGCCGTTGCATTTGTAGTTATCGTTCTGGTTGTACATATTGCAGCATATATTATTGATAAACTTATAAAGGCTGTTGCACTTAGTTTTGTCAACCGCATGCTGGGTATGGCATTCGGAATCATGGTGACCGCGTTTGTTATCAGTATGATCCTCTGGCCCGTGAACCAGGTAAACGAAGATAAACAGATCATTAAACCGGAACTTATTGAAGGATCATTATTGTACAAACCGCTTTCAGCGCTGGCTCCGGTACTGTTCCCCTATATACGGAAGCAGGACTGGAAGCAATATATTCCAAAAAAGGATAAAGGATTACCGGCTTAAACCGGTATCAGATAACAATGAATTGTGACAGGTAAATCGAAATTTATAGAAGAGCTTCAATGGAGAGGGATGATCCACGATATCATGCCCGGCACGGAAGAAATATTTGAAAAAGAGATTGTTACTGCTTACGTAGGGATCGATCCGAGTGCTGATTCACTTCATATCGGCCACCTGGTGGGAGTGATAATGCTGAAGAGGTTGCAGCATGCCGGCCATCGCCCCATAGCATTGGTGGGAGGAGCTACGGGAATGATTGGTGATCCGAGCGGTAAATCACAGGAAAGGAATCTTCTGAATGAAAAAACACTGAGGGAGAACCAGGAGGCTCTTAAAATGCAAATATCAAAATTCCTGGATTTTGAAACAGATGCGCCGAACAGGGCACTGATGGTGAATAATTATGACTGGATGAAGGATTATTCGTTCCTCGGGTTTATCCGTGACATAGGGAAGCATATTACAGTCAATTATATGATGGCCAAGGATTCGGTGAAAAAACGGTTGGGCAGCGATAGTCAATCGGGGATGTCTTTTACCGAGTTTACCTATCAACTGGTACAGGGGTATGATTTTCAGGTACTCTACAGGGAGCAGGGTTGCAAACTGCAAATGGGCGGATCCGACCAATGGGGAAATATAGTGACAGGTACCGAACTTATCAGGCGCATCGAAAAGGGTGAAGCATTTGCACTTACCTGGCCGCTGATCACAAAATCAGACGGAGGGAAATTCGGCAAGACTGAAGAGGGAAATGTCTGGCTTGATCCGGGGCGGACCTCTCCCTATAAATTCTATCAGTTCTGGCTCAATGTCTCGGATGAGGATGCAGATAAATATCTGAAGATCTTTACCATGCTGGAAAGAGATGAAATTGAATCACTTGAAGCAGAACATGCTGAAAATCCACACCTGAGGGTAATGCAGAAGAAGCTGGCCGAACAGTTGACAACCATGGTTCACTCGGAAGAGGAGTATCATATGGCGGTTGAGGCATCGGCAATCCTGTTCGGGCAGGGTACGACCGAATCACTCCGCAATATCAGGGAAGACATGTTTCTTGCAGTTTTTGAAGGGGTCCCGCAGTTCGAGATCGCTTCACCGGATATGGATACTGGAATCCTTGATCTTCTGGCAGTGGAAACAGGAGTGTTCGCTTCAAAAGGGGAGGCGAGAAGGCTAATTTCGGGCGGAGGAGTGAGCCTTAATAAAGAAAAGATTTCCGATCCTGAAAGAAGGATCACCAAAGATGATTTTATTAAGAATAAATACTTGATTATTCAAAAAGGGAAAAAGAACTATTATCTAATCAGGGTCAAAGGATCCTAATAATTATGTTATGGATAAAAAACAACAATCAGGGTATAATTTCAGTTCTGTTGATCTGCTGATCTATATCTGGAAGAAGCGATTTATTTTAGTGGCTGTAGGCCTGGTGGCTGCTGTAGCTTCTATTATTATCTCGTTAACGATCACACCCATGTTCAGATCAACAGTAATAATGTTCCCGGCCTCCAGCGCCTCCATCTCCAAGGAGCTTCTGGTACAGAACTATGCCGGAAGGCAGAATGTACATGGATTTGGGGAAGAAGAACAGGCTGAACAACTTTTACAGGTCCTGAATTCGGAGCCTATCCGTACACGGATCGTGGAAAAGTACAACCTGATGGAACATTATGAGATCGATCCCCAGGGGAAGTATCCCATGACCGAGCTCTATGAGCAATATAAATCGAATATTAATTTCAGGCTTACGGAATATATGTCAGTGGAGATCTCCGTGATGGACAAGGATCCTGTTATTTCGGCAAATATTGCCAATGATATTTCCGACCTGGTGGATACGGTTTATAACGGCATGAAAAAGGAGAGGGCCCTTGAAGCCTTTCGCCTGGTAGAAAGAGAATTCAGAGAGGCAGAGAATAATCTGGTCGTCCTCAGGGATTCCCTTGACCTTTTAAGTAAAGAGGTTTCAAAGAAGATAAAGACCGGTAGCGGGAACGATGGGACCACCAACCTGATCAAGGCTATTTCCGAGCATGGAGCCCTTTACATTACCATGCTGAACCTGGTACGGAATGAATCACAGATTGTAGCGGGGCTGAGCCTCAGGTACAAGGAAGCCAGGCTGGAAGCGGAACAGGACCTGCCATATAAATTTGTCGTGGAAAGAGCATTTCCACCGGAAAAGAAAGCGT
>CAZIAU010000420.1:0-3440 GCA_964536755.1 uncultured Bacteroides sp.
CGTTTATTAAAAAAAAGAAAAGAAAATGAAAAGCATTCCAGCAATTATTTTCATTCTGTTAACCGCGTTTTATTGTACCGGATGCTCTAAAGATGATCCGGAGAATCAGAAACCAGAGGACATAGATGATGTGACAATTTCTGAAGATATAACCCCATACGGGGGATATTTACAGGCAACAGATGATTCCGGAAATATAATCACTGTGACCTTTCCTCCGGGAGCCATAAGGGATACAACCACGGTGACCCTCACAATTCTGGGGACATATAAAGACCTGCCTATTAATGAGAGACAGGCCAGGGCTTTTAAGATTCAGCCTTCCGACCTGAGCCTCTATAAACCAGTAGTAATATCAGTAGAGTACAATATAGCCATAAGCGATATCGAGGGAGCGGCGCTGTTCAGGTTAAGGACGGATGAATTTCTTGCACCGCTCAGTGACCATTCATATCCCGACGGGAACCTGGAAATCAATGCCAGTACACTGATCCTTGGTGAATTTGCAGAAGGAAAGATGACAGTTGAAGAAATCAATGCCCAGCTTGACCTGCTGGTTTCATCGATGGGGATCTCGATGAAAAGTACCGGTATTTCAAAAACAACCGCCTCCAACCAATCATCCGGATGTGAAGAGTATAAGGCCCTCTGGGATGACTGGGCAGATACGGCCGGTGCTTTCCTGAAATTCTTTCAAATGAGGTCCTTGCTAGGGTATTATGATAATCTCAAACCCGGACAACGTACCCTGGAGGAAGATGTAGACCTGGTCTGCTCAAACATTTTTGAACAGGGAGTTAAGTCAGTCCTGGATCTCGGAGAACCGAACGATCCCTGCTGCAGTGATTATGCCCACGCCATTGAATCAATGAATCAGGCAATGACATGGTGCGGAAGCCAGAGTACCGCATCTGACCAGTTAAATGACCGGTACAACGATGTCCATTCACAGTGCCATACCTACCTGGATATAACCACAGAGGTGAGTATTGAATCCGGCGGGCTCCTGATCATGACGACCGGGGAGGTTATTCTTACGCTCACGGGAACAGGAGATGGAGAAGCCTCGGTAACTGGTACGGGTGAACTCGCTGTTTCCGGCAGTGGAGATGCCGGAGGGCAATGCCAGGCGACTATCATGGGCCAGACTTTTGTGACCGTTTCAGGTACAAGAGATGCAGCCTACGTCTACAACCTGGCAGTGGATATGAACCAGGTGGCGATGATGACAACAGTCTGCCCTGACAGAGTAGTACAAACAGCCCTGGTTGGAGGTAGTTCAAAGGAACTTTCACTGGGTCCCGGCAACGGTTTTTCCATATTGGAAAATGAAACGATCCCGGAGGGTACAGCCACCACTCAGGCTTCCATTAACAATCCATATGTTCCCGTGCCGGATCCGGAATAGGTCAATGGAAACCCAAAAGTACAAAGTCCATACACGTTAATATTTGTGAACCGCCGAGGTAAAATCTTTATTTCAAAATCCAACATTTAAAAGAGAGCTATGAAGCACAACCTGAATTTAACATTATTACCGGTTTTAGCATTACTTATCGCCTGTTCACCATCGCAGAGAAACGGGAACGGCAAATCCGGATTCCGGGTTCGCTCCGATTTTTCCGCATCCCTGAATTCGGAGCAGGGGTGGGCCGGTGAACTGAATGAAAACGTTACTGTTTATGCGGACCAGCCTTTCCGGATCCGATTTGAACTTGATTCTCCACAGGGAGAGGTCGGCAGAGAGCAATTCAGGCTTCAGTACCGGCGAAACAGCGATGCGTGGACCAATGTGGAAGCACACGACTTTCCCCATCCTGAACGGGATATCAGTGTGAATTTCATCAAATCCGAGACCGGACAACATCCTGCTGGCTGGGAAGTTGTGAAGGGCAATCCCTCCGGTCTGGTTGTATCTGCTGATGAATATCAGAATATTCTTCGCGCAGAAGCTGACCAGGAATCGCTCATCGGACTTTATAAACCTCCGTGGGAGGCTAATGAAATAGGATCCGAATTCCGGATTGCCCCCGGCAATGAAAATAGGATTTCGTTCGTTACGGGCTGGTCGGATATCAACGATTATTACAGCGTACAACTCGATCCTGATGCCGGTTCAATAGCTGTTATCCATATCAAGAACGGGACAGAAACCAAACTGGCCGAAGAAAAGACCAGGATTCCTGCAGGTCAATGGCTCGAAATCGAAATTGGAAGAGGCCAGAGCAATATCGAGGTGAACTTTCAGAATGATCTGCTGGAAATGAATGTTAAGCTTGACAGGGAGATCCCGCACTCAAGACTCGGATTTCAGGTTCCGTCAAACAGCAGTGTCGAGTTTCAGCAATTCTCCTTTGCAGGAGAAGCAAGGACACCCAGGGTCAGCATCGTCACCTGTCCGGCCTACGAAAACGGTACGCCAACCAATGATCTTTTAAAAGGGGCTGCCTCGCCATTCCAGGCAGGATCGGGAATAAGCCTTACTGATATTACTCCTGTATGGAGTGGTAGAGATATGCATGGTGAATTTGAATGGCCGGTGGTAATCCGGCGGTTTGCTGACGGGCCTGTGACCAATAATGAAGATGACACCTTCGAATTCAGGATGGTTACTGCTGAAGGATACATACCGGAAGTTGCTCATAATCCTCTTCTCAGGCTCTCCATCCCCCCGGGCCATGTTGGAGGGACATTCGTGGAAAATCCGGGCAGGATAGGCCCCTGGCAGGCCTCCAACGGGGATCTTTACTTCATGATGGAACCGGCAGAGACCGATAACCGATTCATGATGATTAAATCCACGGATAACGGACGTACCTGGAATGAAATTGACGGAGCTAACCGTCCCCGGACAGATGACCTTGAGTCGGTTGACTCACGCCTGATTGGCAATACCATACACATCATACACCAGGTGACCCATTCGGTTCGTTATCATACTTTTCGTACCTCTGACCATCCGACCCATCCTGACACATGGGATATCCGGGATGAGGTGGCAGGATCCGTGGATGCAATCGCCCAGACTGCAACGATGGTGGTTCGTTCAGACGGAAGCGTAGTTGCATTTTATCTTGGCCAGGAAAAAATACATTACAGCATGCGATCCAACCTAGGTACCTGGAGCCAGGTCAGTACGTTAGATCCCGGACTTAAACCCAACCAGGCCGGACCACAGGCTGTACTCGGAAGAGATGAATACATCCACCTGGCCTACTATGGAACCGACGGGACAATATGGTACCGTCGGTTTCTTCCCGACGGGACTCTTACTCCAAGAGAATTACTCGCCAGGGGTGCCGGAGAATCACGTGCGGAATATGGCGCTGTGCTTCCGCTTATCTACAACCCTGATAAGGACGAGGTGGTCATTATTTATCGTCTCTCAACCGGGAATCTCTGGGAACGAAGGATGGTAAATGATGAACCGCCTTCTGATG
>CAZIAU010000420.1:3450-3808 GCA_964536755.1 uncultured Bacteroides sp.
GTTACAGATGCTGTCGACTCACAGCAGGCAGGCGCCGACGCCATTCTCGAAGAGGGGACCGTTCATATGCTTTTAATAGAGGAATCGTCCAGAAGCATATTCAGCACAAATGACAGGGATGGTTGGCAACAGCCTGTGCCCCGGATAGAAGGCATCCTGGGTTCCTGGGTGCGTGGAAACGTCTATATCCGCAACGATGGCGTAAGAGTATACGGATACATCTATGATGCCGGCTCCGACGGAGGTGCAGGCATGAACCGGTTCATGGAAATGGTCCTTGAATACTAATAATATCCCGGATTTTTCTAATTTGCGGGTATAACTATTACAAAATCCAGTAAATATGAAAAAGATCTTC
>CAZIAU010000421.1:0-3770 GCA_964536755.1 uncultured Bacteroides sp.
TCCCCCGCACCTGAAAAAGTAATGTATTCAGGAGCCGGGTTATGCCCAAAAAAATGTTTCAGTTCACTTAAGACTTCTTTAACAGGAACATATTCACCGCGTTCAGTAGTAAGGTTTGTGGTCTTCCCGCATTCACAGTAGATACAATTGAACGAGCAGACTTTATGCGGTATCAGGTCCACACCCAGTGACATACCCAGCCGGCGTGATGGTACAGGGCCGAAAAGATGTTTATACATATTCGAATTCTATTTTACAATCCTCTTTTTTACGATATAATCCCCCCTGTTTGTACCTGTTTTCTCTGCGATCAGGTCACATTTGACAGCAAGAATATAATAGATATGATCATGGGGTATATCGATCAGTCCCTCAAGGTTTCCCTGGCCCTTGGAGATAACAACATCTGCATTAATAAAATGTTCTTTAAAATCCTTTGATGCAGACTCCCATACAGCTCCCGGGGAGTCATCCCCTGTTGAAATAACCGTGGCCACTTTATCCATGCCTGTCATCTTTGCATCATCCAGAGTAATATCATTTATTACAGGTCTTTCCCGGACCACAAAATACTTTTTCTTCAGGTCAATGGTTTCTATGAATAATCTGTCCAGTACAATTTCTCCACAGTTATCACCAATATAAAGCAGTGTTTCTGCCTGTTCAAGATCACGAAGCAACTTCCGGGAATCATCAACTGCCAGTTCAAGCTCCTGTATCCTGTTAATGGCGGTCATCACATCAAACTGGTATTTGGCACCAAAATCAATTACATTCCCTGCAACAGCAAGACGTAAAGCCGTATCAAATGGATCCATTGAACTTTTCACCATCTCCTTTAAGGAAGGATACAACTCCATCATCCTGTTATTATAGTCATGCTTTATATGCAGGTATGGATCCGGATCCTTCAAAGATTCCCTTATTAATCTATGTATCATGCCTCCCGTAACAGGAGGGGACTGATTATAGTCAGCCCGGGATAAAAATTCAAGCAACTGGCGCAGGACAACTTCCTGGTTAGCTTCAGGAATAATATCTGAAGCCACCAGCCTTAAATAGCTGTTTATAATACAAGGTATACACTCAAAATGAGTTATCATAAAAATTAAAGAGCAGTATGGTAACCACAAATAAAAAGAAAATAACCGATAACCCGGGAGTAAGCGTTAAAGGATTCCGTTAATCATATTCTAATCTTATCTTTTCATCTGAAAGCGTGGGCTCAATTAAATCTGTAATCCCCAGAGAATCCCATGTTCCAATTTTAGAATGTTCAATATAATATTTTTGCGGAATTGGATGTGTTCCGATAACCGTTCTCAATCCATATTTGAGACGGATCATCTCCTGAAAGTGCCTGATATAAGGACAGGGAGGATAGCCGACCACAAAACCTGTAGCAAGATGAATGACTTCAGCACCGTTATTCTTCATCTCTTCAGGAACATATTCTATATTTCCACCGGGACAACCCCCGCAGGTGGAGAAACCAACAACTTCAACATTGTCTTCAGTTGCATAAATATCAAACCCACCCTCCCTGTTATGAAGGGCCCGGAAACATTTTCCTCCGCCACAGTTGTGATAACGATCACAAATAATTATCCCGATCTTAATTGTTTTTTTCATCCTAATCTTTCTTACTGATCACTCTGTTTTATTTCAAATATATTACCACTATTATCCGAAATAAATATCATCTCTGAATTCTCCCTTTTAAATCGGAGGCACTTATATGAGTAGCGGATGGCTCTCCCAATAATATCTTCTCTCGTGGCAGTTGAGAAACAGATGTGGTTAAAGTTATGATCATGTCTGTACGGCTTTATGAATATCTCAAACTGCAATTTATCTCTTTGTAATAAGAAAACCTCTGTATCTTCTTCAATATCAAATATTTCACCTGAAAGAGATTTATTCAGGACAAAGTTTCTTATCACCTGCATTCCAAGGATGTTACCATAAAATCGTTCGATTTCACCCACATCAGTAACAGTTATTGCAATATGTTGTAATTCCATACCTGTTGCTTCATTCTTCTTCAATGTTGACACTCCATTACTGCAGGCAACTGATTGAAAAATATCTATTTTTTATTCTTCACCAATTCCTCCCTGATCATGGTATGTCCACAAACCGGACACTTCAGAGTGGTGCATTTTACACCGGTCTTATGTGGAATCTTTTCACCACACTTTACACAAATACAAAAACCACCTGCACCATAAGCCCCGCCTTTATTACGGCCCTTACCGGAACCCTGACCTGATCCCTGGCCAAATCCCTGGCCGGAACCCTGGCCGGAACCCTGACCACGGCCGGAACCCTGACCCTGACCCAGGCGCATACCCGTTCCTTTTCCAGACTTGTTCATCATAGCTGAATTAAATTAACCTCCAATAAGTAACTACTGGTTATAGCTTCTCCTGCTTCTTCTGAAAAGACTATTTTTCTTCTGTTTTTTTAAGCTGTTCCTCCAGCGCAGCCAATTGATCCTTGAGAACCCTGATCTCGTTTTCAATCAAAGTTTTTTCGGATACATCAGCGTAATCCCCCTGGTAAAATCTTCCGGCGCCATGCGGGAATCCTGCACCTCCCCTCCAGCCAAAGCCACCGCCACCACGGAACCTTCTTCCATATCCCCGTCCCATATTGGGTGGTGGTACCATATAACCCGGATGATCATTGCCCGCGCAATATCCCAACATCCTTCCTGTTCTTGGTCCTTCACCCCATGGACCTGTTCTGTCACCTCTTGGCATAATTACCTCCTATTTTAATTAAATATTAAATACAACATTTACCGTGACCAAAACCCCCGGCCAGGTTAATTATCTTATCAGAATGACATTCCGGACATTCTGTAATTTCATGATCAAATTTTACCTTGAACATGTGACCGCAATCCCTGCACTGGATTATATTAATTCTGAAGTGAACAGCACCGCCTCCAATAGTCAGAACCCCTCCCTTAATAATGAAATCCGCAATTTTTTTTCTTGCTTTTTCAATTAACCGGGTAAAAGTGGAACGTGAGATCTCCATCTCATCAGCTGCCATAGCATGAGAGAAACCCATTTGATCTGCCAGCCGGAAGGCTTCAAATTCATCAAGTGTCAGTATTATCTGTTTCAGATCATGAGCCCTTACTCCGACTGGTTTGAAATCGGAATAGATGGGTGGTTCGTGAACGATTCTATTAAACTGCGGTCTTGGCATAATGGTAATATTATCGCAAAGATAATGCACATATGTTCATTATGCAAATATTTTATTTGGTAATGTAATTCTACAGGAAAGTCTTCAGTTTTTTGTATTTCTCAATTGTATTAGACTCATATGAAGGATTATACAATAAAGAGGCCGGATGAGGCAGAGGATATATTTTCTGACCATCAACAATTTGCAGTCTGCCAAAATCAACCCTGCTCTGTTTCAGTACCGCCCTGGCAGCATACTGACCCAGGGGGACGATAACCTCAGGCCGGATGATCGAGATCTCGTCCTTCAGAAATTGACCGCATATTTCAATCTCGCTCATGACGGGCTTTCGATTACCGGGAAGCATACATTTTACCAGGTTGGTCATAAAGATCTGCTCCCTTCCAATTCCGGATGCATGGAACAATTTTTCCAGGACATGACCTGAGGGGCCTATAAACATCCGGTTACCCAGATTCTCCTGTGCTCCGGGAGAGAGCCCGATGAAAAAGATACGGGCATTAATATTCCCTTCACCTGTGAGTGCATGCTTTCTGGTAACAGAT
>CAZIAU010000422.1:0-2733 GCA_964536755.1 uncultured Bacteroides sp.
ACCGTATAGGTATAGGTGGAATTCTGGTCAACCGTCAGCGGTGGCGTGGTCGAGAACTGGGGAGGATCGTTCACATCGATCACCTCAACCTGGAATACCTGGTCCACCTCCTCCTTGGTATCACTCACCCGCAGGGTTACATTATGGACGCCCACATCATCTGTTCCCGGGGTTCCGCTGAGAACCTGGGTGGCCGGATTGAAATTCAGCCAGGAAGGCTTTTGTACTGCTGTATAAGTCAGTACATCGCCATCCGGGTCATCTGCCTCTGCCTTATAGGAATATAGGGCATGCTGGTTAACCTGGTAGATGGGTGTGGAAGTAAACGCAGGAGGATCGTTCACATTCGTAACCGTTATGACCCAGGAGGTATCCAGATCAACCGTACCATCATTCACGCGGACGGTCACATTATTCTCTCCCACTGCATCATTGCCGGGTACTCCTGTCAGGACCCTTGTAGCCGGAGTGAAGGTCATCCAATCGGGTACCTGGGGTGCAGAATAGGTAAGTGCATCCCCGTCCGGATCCATTGCAAACACGGTGGCCGTATAGGTGGCATTCTGAGCAATAGAGGTGGCTGCAACAAATGAGAAAACGGGGGGATCATTGGCATTTATAACCCTTATGCTGAAGGTCTGGTCAACGTTTACATATCCGTCAAAAACCCTGATGGTTACATAGTTGGTACCCACGTCCGCATTGCTGGGTGTTCCGCTAATGACCGCGTTCTTTGAGCCCGGTGTATAGGAGAAACTGTTCAGCCATGCCGGTGCACTGACCTTGGATATGGTGATAGGGTCCCCCATATTTATATCCTCAACCGAAATATTGTAAACATAAAGGTTTTCCTGCATTACGGTTGAATCGGGCCGTGAAGTGAATACAGGAGCATAGTTATATATACAGTGGTTATTACCGGCATAGGTATTGTCATAACTATTATTGATAGCGGTCTGGTTCAGGGCCGCACTGTAAAATGCCAGTTCATCCAACATGCCTTCATACCAGAAAAGCTCCGAGCTTCCCTCTATCTTTATATGTCCTACATTGAGCGGGGTACCCCCTCCGAAATCGAGGAATGTCTGACCATGATCCTCAGCAACAACCTCCTTGTCCACATATACATATACATCCCCGGCGCTGTTACTGTAGGTAATGGCCACATGGTGCCAGTTGCCGTCCAGCAGGCTGGCATCCCCTCGCAGTTCGGATACGTGCGCATTCTCAATCGGATAGACCCAGTCCCTCAGGAACACGCCGATATCACCGTCAGAGAAAACACCTATCCAGTACTGGGTGCTGTTATCGGGTTCATCCCTTCCCAGAATAACTTTGGGATTTCCACCGGTAAATGATGCGTTGGACTTCATCCAGAACTCAATGGTAAAACTGGCGGCTGCCCCCCCTAATTTGAAATCAAAGAATATATTCGAGGGCTCCATGTTATCCTCAAGGTTCAGGCTGTCGTTGGAACCATCAAACATGATGGCATTCCCCGCAATACCCGGAACGGTTACCGGTCCCGATCCCGAGAATACATAATTGGAATTCATCTTATCCACCCATCCGGCCTGGCCGGTCAGGTCAAAGTCCCAGTAATCGATCAGGTTGGGTGTGCACAGGGGTTGATCGGCCAGGTAAATATTGAAATCCTGGTCAATATGGCCCTTGTTGTTGGTCGCCCTTACGGTAACTGCACCGTTCTGGCTCTGGCTGGTCGGGGTCCAGCCGATCACCCCCGTGTTCGCATCGATCTGCATTCCAACCGGGGCCGTTATTAATTGGTAGGTGGGTTTGCTGTTACCCGACGCATCCACATCATAGGTATAGAGCTGCCCCACCGTGGCCTTGATTACCGGTTCTGTCAGGAATTCCGGAGCATCACCGCTGCAATAACCTATGGCATAGTTCTTCATATCATTATACTGCTCCAGTACAGTGGCAGCGCTGAGTGCCTCGCTGAATATGGCCACCTCATCGATGCCTGCATCGGCAAAGAATTGTTGCGGAACATTATTGGCCACCATGTTCCCTATGGTGAGCGGACTGCTGGAAGCCAGGTTCCCGAACGAAGCAAACGGGTATCCGCCCGCGTTCTGTACCACACCGTCCATGTAGAGGTACATGCGGTTCAGGGCGCCGTCCCGGACAGCCACCACCTGGTGCCAGTTACCGTCCGCAAACGAATTAGCGGAAGAGACAGATCCCTCAGGGCCGTTGCTTCCGCGGAAGTAAAAAGTGATATACCCTGAAACGGAACCAATCCACCACTGGGTTAGTGTGAAGGGATAATCATTTCTGGCCGTAAAAACCATCACATCACCTGTAGTACGTGTATACTTTACCCAAAATTCAATGCTGAAGCTCTGTGTGGCCGCCCAGTCAAATACCGGATCATCGGCAATAGTCAGATAGGTGGCACCTGACAGGCTGAACTGCTGGGCCCGCCCGCTGATGCCTGCTATCTGTGATGGGGAATTAATGGCTATTGCATCCCTGGCAGCAGCCGAAGCATCTTCATAAACGGGGCCGGATAACTCACCCAGCTTCCAGTAGCCGAGCATGCTGGGTAGGCATCCCTGTCCAAAAAGCTCTCCGCCCGGGAATGCAAATACAAACACAAACAGAAAAGCTATTCCAATTTGTAAATACGTTTTTTTCATGTCTATTGATATTTTTATTTTAATACTACTTATACTGAAATTCATGGCTTTAGGTTGCAATAATATA
>CAZIAU010000422.1:2743-3768 GCA_964536755.1 uncultured Bacteroides sp.
ATAGTGCGAAATTAGCAATTCTGAAGGGTGTCTGATATCCCATTTGATGAACCGGAAAATATGTGTGGCTAATCCCATTAACTGCTGCATTTTTTTACAGGTCTTAATTATCAGGGGCCTGAAGGCTTTGATGAAATCACGTTTTTAAGTGACGAATGACATATCCGGTTATTTCGAAAAAATGTCAGAGTCCATTCTGCAATAGATTTGTTGTGCATAATCGCTTCTAAGCTTTATAAAACCTGGGATTGAACAGTTCCTACCTTATACTAAAAAGGTAAGACTTTGTTTCAAAAATCGGGTTAAAAAAGTTCACATTTTATCAATACCGTGGAATCCAATAAATATCAATCATATAATCCCCTATGAATCAGAGATATTAAATTAAATTGCACGGGAAAGCAAATGGTGGGAAAAGAAAAAATAAGGTACTATTATTTCTTGAAGTGTTCTATCTGCTCCCTGTAGAGTTTAAAAATCATCCGGTTCTCATCGAACTCAACATCATCAAAGGTGACCTCCTTATCTTTGGGTATGTCCCTTACCAGCTTGACACCGCTTTCTGTAAGCCCGATGGGGAGCAGGTTTTCCCGGAGTACGGTTTCACTGTTTTCACACTCCCCGTACAGGGTATAGAAACCGGGTCCATCCAGGACCGTTCCGGCCTTCAGGTCTGTCTTCGCTTTCGAGATGACCTCAACCACAGGTGCTCCCAGGGGTTTTAATACATGATCTCTGAAATCGACCACGCGCGCGATGGATGTGGGCACCTCGAAAATACAGAGGTGGTACGGAGTATAAAAGCTGTAAAGAGGACCATCTCCCAACTTGTAGTAGGCAAGGTGATGCCTGGAAAGTTTATCTTCAATGGCCCCGTAAACGAAAACGGCCGGGCCGGGCTTTGCCCCCAGGGCATAATCTATGATCCCTCCCAGTTCTTTCAGCTGGTCGAAATCATACATACCGGTCATTTCATCCACATGACCGCTGAATTCGTATCGCAGCTTACGCGTTTTTGGTACTTT
>CAZIAU010000423.1:0-3768 GCA_964536755.1 uncultured Bacteroides sp.
TTATTTGCCAATTTCTGTACATTGTAAGTTCCCGCTTACATTATTGTCTGGATTCAGAGGAGGAAAAGGAAAATATGCAAAACTTTGATGATTTTCTTACCAAACCCATCTGGAGTCACGAGTTGATTCGCTCGCTCAATAAGTATTTATAGCAAATTGGTGGAGATGCATTCCTTTGCACCAAAGAGTTTTCCGAAGATACGAGATAATAAGTTGGTGCCGGTTAATGGCTTTCTGTCATACACATTCCCGGGTGTCAGTACAAAGTCAAGGATCTTTCCTCGATCATTGATCATACAGTGTTGCTTAAGCCCGAAGAACCAGCCGATACTGCATTGCCATTTCTTAGCAATCCCTTTCATTACCCCATGTGAGTTCTCACGCTTGAAATGGCAAGCTCTCAAAGATATGCTTCTAATGATGGCTAAGAAAACAGGCTTCATCAACTTGTTATTATAATGAGTCATCCTCCAGAATTAGATTGTTAATGGCCTTCTGAAGTTCAATCCTGACTTTTTTGTATTCAATGGACTGCCAGGTCTTCAATAGTGGAATAAATTCCGGATTCCCTGAGTTCTTTATTTTCTCGATCAACAACAGGATCATCCCTCTGTTCCTGTCTTTCAATTCTGCAACATAACTGAAATCATTTCCTTCAAGAAGTTCTTCAAGCTTCTGAAACAGTTCCTCTGCATATATTTCCCTTTCGATCTCCCAACCCTTTTCAGTGTAAACAATGACGGGAAGCCTGTAGCTATATTGAATGTCGAGATATCCTTTTTCTATGACAAAGTCGATACGGTGAGAGATTTCTGTGAGGGTTATGCTCTTATAATATCCATACACGGGACAGTGGTCCAATTTATGCTCCAAGAGCTTTTTATCTTTTGATCCCTTCAGGATCTTGGCCAACATTGAGCGACCACCAGTAGCTATGATTTCATCGGCTGCGCGCAGAATCGCTTTAATTTCGTTAAATTCCAGGGACGAAATTTGACCGCTGTCCAGATGATATTGGACTTGTTGTTTTTTACTGCTCACGAACCGATATTTAATCTTCCTTTATCAGTGTTTGTGTTCTCTGTACAAGAATCTTAAAAGAAAAAGATAAAGTTAACACCCCCGTAAATGCCTGTTAGTTAGCCCAGTGGATCAATGATTAGTTAAAAAGGAACCTGTGTAATCATTGTACAAGTTCAGAGTAAGCCGATACATCCGAAGTCCTCTTCCTTCAATAGGTGATTCACCTCCTCCAGGTTGAAAAGAGTTGGATCAAAATCACCACCAAGCCATTCCAAATAGCTCTCAAACTCTTCATGATCAGGTTGTTTCATTATCTCAAGCATTTGCTCATAACCCCAAACACCGCCAATATCCTCAGGCGGACAACTCATCTTTCCTCCTATACATACTGGAACTACCAATCCTTTGTCTTTATCCAATACTTTCTCCAAAAGTACATCATGCTCCCATCCATCACCAAAATCATACTCATAGATGATTCTATCCCTTTCTGTATCCAATAAATCTGATACTGTTAGTCCCATATAATCCACATTAAGATGGTCATCCCAGAAATCATCATCCTCATGTCGCTTGGAATAATACTTTTCGCCCTTAATAAATTGATGCAAATGAGCATTTTCCCATCCCATGACTGTTTGCAACACCTTATGAAGGTCCGATAATAAGAGATCGGCTGGAACAATAATTCTTCGCCATATCTTTGGCTTTGATCTCTTTAGCTCTATTTTCAGCTGATAGTTATGCGTTGTCATATATATTTATTTGAATTGACTTATGAAAAGGGCTCCTCAATTTAATAAATCTCCAAACCATTGACAAAGGAAGAATAGTATTCTGAATAAGTGATTAGAGATTTTTGATTATCAAGATTCCTACTTGATCATTTTAAGAGTATGTACAGGCACAGGAACAGGTAATTTCAGAAACTTAAAACAGGACATGTTTTCACCTATGATGATTTTGATATACCGGTGAATAAAATAGATGCTCTAAAGAAATCCCTGAGCAGGATGGTAAAAGCGGGTAAGATTGTGCGATTATCCAAAGGTCAATTCTATAAACCTGAAAATACAGAATTCGGATTGCTGCAACCGTCCGAATATCAGATCGTAAAAGACTTGCTTGAGGAAAAGAATAAAATCATAGGGTATATTACCGGAGTGAGTATTTACAGTAAACTGGGACTAACAACACAAGTCTCAAATACAATTCAAATAGGAACAAATATAGACAGAAAGCCAAGAAAGAGAGGTAAATATAATATTCGATTTATCCGTCAAAAGAATGTTATCACAAAGGATAATATCTTTCTTCTTCAGGTTTTGGATACTGTTAGGTTTATAAAAAGAATCCCGGATGCAGATGTAAATACCTCCTGTAAAAGGATCATTTCCATTTTCAGGGATTTCTCACAGGCGGAAAAGATTGCTATTGGGAAATACGCACTTAAATATAATCCGGGAACAAAAGCACTGGTGGGTGCTATCCTCGAGTATATATCAAAGGAGGATGTTGCAAAAGAACTTTATAATTCAATTAATCCAGCTACAACTTTCAGTTTTGCAATAAGCAATGGAACGCTTCCAAATAAACAAAAATGGAGGATCTTATGACCCTGCATGAAAACAGCAGTGTTTTCGAAGAAGCCATAAGGGCGGGACATCTTTATCCAAGGTACATAAACTGATCGCAAGGTTTTCCGAAGATGTTGATCTTGCCATATTGAAATCCGCAGACCAGACAGAAACCCAGGTAAGGAATTTGATTCGCAAAATAGAGAATGAGTGAGTTCACTGATTCAATTGCTTCTTTCAGATACAGGACAGACCGAGACCATTGATAAATATGGCCTGCAATCATTTAAACTTAACGTTCTCGTTCCGGAATCAACTTTCATTGAGAAGATATTATCCCTGATCAGGCTTTCCTATTTTGAAGATAGGATCGAAAAGCTAAGGACCAAGGTGAGACATTTTTATGATCTATACTTTTTATCAAACTCTGAAGCTTGTTGGTATTATTTGCACACGAAGGAATTCCATGAACATTTCAACCGGATGTTTGAAGAAGACAAGACAAAGTTTGACAATCCTGAAATATGGCTGAAATCACCTTTTACCGATTCACCGATTCTCAACTCATTTGATGAGATATGGGATGAGTTGAAAGGCACATATAATACAGATTTCAGATTGCTGGTCCATGGTGATTTTCCTGAGGATGAACTGATTGCCGATCAGTTCCGAAAGATCATTCAAATCTTATTATCATAGAAGGAGAGAAACAAAGAAAACGCCATAACATCTTTTATTACAAGATGTTATGGCGTTTTTGTCGGGGTAGCGGATTACTCGAAGCAAAGCTTCTCGTGATCCCTGGGAGGGGGTGATTTAAAAGAGAAAAACCACAAAACTTCGTTTTGGTTTTTTCGTCCATCCGAGCTTACAAGAGCAAGCTCTTGACGCTCTCCTGAACAAGAAAACCACCCTGCCTGCGGCAAGGTGGTTTTTCTCTGTTGTCGGGGTAGCGGGATGAACGGCATTTTGCCTTATATGCCTGTTATTCTGTTGTTTACCTATCTTTTTAGTGATATAATTAGCAAATGCTATTCTATTGATTATCTGTCTTTTATATTTATATATGTTGGTGATAAAATAGTGATAAGTGATAAAATGGTGATAAATGTTTTGTAGTTTTGTAGCATAATCATTCTCACTACCCAATGAAAACAGCAAGCGAATT
>CAZIAU010000424.1:0-3756 GCA_964536755.1 uncultured Bacteroides sp.
AAGTAACCAGATCCATCATAATTCCAGTTACGGTGTATATGGTTATTTATCAAGTATTTATACCATATAACACCTTATTACCATGGCATTCTTCTTCCTGTGTGTTTCCTGCCGGCTTCTGCTGAATCCTCCCGCCTTCCGGCACCGATCATGACACCCCTGTCGATTCTTTCTGCAACATTTTCAGGCAGCACATTGTCCAGGAAATAGACACCGTTTGCTTTGCAGGCAGCCAGTACCCGGACACCTGCAGAATCTGTCTCCGGCGGTACCGGAGGATCGGCCCTTCCTTCCAGGTAACCGTAGGAAAGGCCCATATCACGCGGGCCGTGTTCGGCAAAACAGATCCCGGGAACAGATACGCTTTCCTCCGCATTATCCAGGGCGATGAAATCCTCGATCTTGATCCCCAGCATTATCTCCCCCTCGGGATTCATGGGCCAGGGGTCCGCCTTTTTGAGATATTCCTCTTCCGATAGGCCCCACACCCAGGCTGCGTATTTCTGGCTGCCCCAGCCGCGCACACCAACCCCAAGATCCTCCCTGTGGATCATCTGAAAAGGATAACGGGCCGATTGTACGAAGCGTTTTACTGCTTCCGGATCCTGCGCACGGCACAGGTGGACACCGTGAACTCCCTGTGCAAGTGCCTGCTGGATCATCCATGAACCACCCTTGAATGTGATTTCATCCACTCCCAGCACCGGAACAATGGCAATTACAGCCGGGGTCCGGTGCCCGCTTGGGGTGGGCCCCCCGTCCACCAGTCCCCTCATAAATTCACGGAGTTGCCCGAAATCAAGCGGGGCATGCTCCATATTATAGACAATATAGTCTGCCCAGGTCTGTGCATTGGCCAGTCCCTCTTCATATCCTCCCGAAGCATAATCATAATAGACGGGTTGACCCAGCTCAAGCAGCTCAATACATTTGTTGACTCGCTTAGGGGTCCAATCAGCATCCCCTCCCCTGTGAATGGTACTCACTGCTTGCTCCCTTCCACGTCCCTTCTCCCTGGTATCAATGCCGCACTGTTGGATCAGAAATCCTGTCAGAATTATACAGGATAGCAGTAAGCTGCTCCTGCTGAATTTTCGTTTCATCATCATCTCTTAATTAAGGTTTATATTCTTGGCCGGCAACTGCTCCGATACCCGGACTTTCTTTGCCCGGCCTGTCATTCCCGTACAGGTCCTTCCCCCCGTTATACTCTCCTCCGGCATCCACGAATCCGGATGCGTATTCAGGAGTATAAGTAGGCAGGATCCACACGTTTTCTGAAACCGGGAAATCCCCGTAAACAATGAGCCTCCTGCCCTGGTTTTCTTTTACAAGCGAAAAATGGCTGCCTGACCTTATGATCCTGTTTTTTAATACATTCGTTTCGAAAAATTCTTCTGTCACAATCTTTGTCTCCATTTTGTTCGCCTCCAGCATGCTTCCCAATAAATGCAGCTCCTTCCCGTCTTTCCGGAACGAAAACACATCCTTCTCTCCCCGGACATCCTCCTCGAAGAGACAGTCGGAAAGCTCCACCGGAGTTTCGATCTGCACATTGCCAAGGATAATGTTTCGGGTCAGCCTGCACGGATTCAGCCCTTCTTTTGTTTCGATCAGCAGGAGGTTGTCCACAATGGTGTTCCTGGAGATCTCCAGATCCGACCTCTGAAAATAGGCACCATTATTAAAGGCCACCAGATTATTGGTGAAGGCTCCCCGGCTTTCCATTGTGATCCTGAAGGCACCCGAGTTCTGCGATGGATTCCTGTTTCCCATAAAAATATTGGCGTCAATTTCCACGAAGAATTTATCCGCCGGAGGAAGGGGATCCAGCGGTGCGTCGTAACGGTGTTCCTGTCCCCCTATGAACAAGGCTCCTGCATCATCCATGGACTGGTTATTGAAGAAATAGTTTCCAAGGATCGATCCGGAGCTCCAGAGGGCAAAGAACAGTGCTCCGCCGTCGTTCTTATTTAATGCACGGTTTCCTGAGAAAAGGTTATTCGTTACTTTCACGTCACACCATTTGAATACTGAAACAGCACCCCCGTCACTGCTCCGGAACTGATCTTTTGTCCCGGCCGTGTTGTCAAGAAACAGGTTGTTCTTAATCTCGGCCTTGCACTCCCCGTGCAGGGCAATGGCAGCACCCCTGCCATTTTCCGTTGTGTTGTGCCAGAATATGTTTCCACGGACCAGGAGCAAGGCTCCGTTCCCGGCATAGACAGCCCCCCCGTCGTGGGCCTTTTCATGGATGTATTCGGGGGACCAGGGTACCGGCTCCAGGGTCTGGTTTGCGATAAACAGGTTGTTGGAGATCTCCATAGCGACCTTATCACAGTAGACTGCTCCCCCATTTCCCCGGAAGCTTCCTCCCGTTATCTGAAAACCATCTATGCGGCTCCGTTCTGCGCCCTGCAATATCCTGCCTTTATTCCCTCCCGTCAGTATGGTCCTGTTTGATTCAATATCCCGTTCCCATGTGGAAGGATCAAAGCCTCCAAACAGATGGAGTCCGGGCAGAAGATGAAGATTATTCACGTTGTAGGTCCCCGCTGCCACAAACAGGGCTGCCGCCTGTCCCGTGCTGTTTTCTGAAAGTTCTTTAAGCGCAGCTGCAGGGGTGGCGAAAGGGAGTTCTCGGCTTCCGTCGCCTTTCTCATCCGATCCTCCGGATGATACATAGAAGATGCTTTCATATTCACTCTTGTCAATGGCTTCTGTGGTCCAACCAAAATCTTTCTCCTGGGAGGGAAATGTTGCGGGCTTAACCGCTGCATCCGGGTTCCGGCACCCAGCCAGGCTCAGAACC
Source organism: uncultured Bacteroides sp. (assembly GCA_964536755.1). Taxonomy (GTDB): domain Bacteria; phylum Bacteroidota; class Bacteroidia; order Bacteroidales. Next base: position 2,813 of record CAZIAU010000424.1, read on the forward strand.
ACCGTCATCTGAAGTATTACTAATTTCCTCATATTCACCTATTTTTCAATAAATTGCATCGAATAAAGCCTGGCTCCCCGCATGCGTACCATCAGCCGTACAGTCTTGCCTTCCAGGCCGGAAACATCCAGGTTTGTACGGGCCATTGCACTCAGTTTCAAATAGTCCTCCTCGCTCCTGACTTCTAATTTGTCGACCTCATCCTTGTTCAGGAGCCATTCTACCTCCGTCCGGATAAAATCACCATTGATGTAGATGCAATTATCCGTTCCGAAACCCTCGATGGATTTACCTTCCTCGTCAAGGAAACCCACCTGGGCATAGCCTGTCGCATCTGTATCAATGTTCAGTAGCAGCCTGTTACCTTTGAAAACAAAGGGCTTGGAAATAAAATACCCCTCCTTTTCGTATGGCGCATTACAGGAAATAAATCCGTCAAGTCGCTGGACCACTCGGAACACAGCCTGCTGGTCCTCATTCTTATCATATGCTGAATGGTAGAATCCGGTCCCGAAATAGTACTGCCAGATCTCATCTCCGCGACGAACCATGCCCTGAGCTATATAAGCCTGGTGGACATTCCAATCTCCATGTTTCCCGTTCCCCACATATGCCGGCCGGTAATATCTTTTCCAGTTTACCCCGTCCCGGCTTACGGCAATCTGGGTCTCGATGGGGCCCGATCCCCTGTTCCTGGAAGGATCCATAAGAATCTGCCTCGTCAGGGGCCCGTCCATTTCATAATGAAAGTAAACAATGGGAAAAGCCAGATACACGTCCGGAGCATATTCGTACTTGGTGGCCTTGGTCACGTACAGGTCCACCCCGGGCAGATCGTTCTCATCCGGCAGAAACTTCAGGGGGAACTCCAGTCCAAAGCCTCCGGGGGTCAGGGGACCGTTATCCAGCCACCAGGGCTGGGGCTGACGAAGCCGCAAGGTCCT
>CAZIAU010000425.1:0-3754 GCA_964536755.1 uncultured Bacteroides sp.
AAAAAAGTTCTTTTTCAAACTGGGGATGATTGCGGTTAATCACCAGTACTTCAATCGTTTTAACGATGGAACGGCTATCATTGAAATCCATACCCAGCAGAGTATAGTATGTTTTTCTTCTGTATCTGTTCGTAATTATACGGTAATATAGCTTACCGTACCAGTCATCCACCGATTGATCAAGTTTTTGAAGATTCCGCTGATCCTGTTGATTATCCACCAATTTAATCACATCAATCCTCCCTTTCCTCCCCTTCCTCTGTGCAACCTGTATATAACCATAGTAACAATAATTGTCAGGATCCTCTGTCACATGCCACGTGAAGATCCTGACCCTGCCATCGTCGGAGGTGATAACCCCAATCCGGTTCAATCCTTTCCATGGGAACTCCATTGCTCCGGCTTTACTCAGTACTTCCGGCATCAATATAGCAATAGTGTCCAGGATCGGTTCAGGATCCTGGAGGGTATCACCGTATAGCCGGTTAAAAAGCATCTGCAACCTTCTTTCTGCCTTCACAAGGTCGGGGTATTCCGGTTCCTGGGCAATGACCCGGATGGAGGTAATACCAAGCAGAAGTATGGCAGCAACTTTTAACATTTGTTATATGAACGGAAATTCGACCATTTTCTTATTTGCCCAATCCATCCAGGGATTGATGGATCATCCGTATGGTAAGATCGACTTCCTGTTTACTTATAATCAATGGAGGAGCCACCCGGAATGAATCGTTTGAAAACAGGAACCTGTCAATTATCAATCCGTTTTTGAATGCCAGGTCAAGGAATTGACCCAGATCTTTTCGCTTATCGATACTCACCGCAAGAAATAATCCCCGGCCCCTTATCTCCCTGATCAAAGGATGATGTAACCCTTCACGATATTGTTTCTCCATCCTCATGGCATGTTCCATGAGCCCCTTCTTCTCCACAACCGACTGCGCTGCCAGTGCTGCTGCGCAACAAACCGGATGGCCTCCGAAAGTGGTAATATGCCCCAGTGGAGGATCATAGGTAAGCTTATTCATTACTTCCCGGGAGGCAATGAATGCTCCCAGGGGCATTCCACCTCCAAAACTTTTTGCCAGGCAAAGAATATCCGGGACTATTCCATAGTGTTGAAATGCAAAGAGTTTCCCTGTCCTTCCCATTCCTGTCTGGATTTCATCCATGATAAGAAGTGTCCCGGTCTGATCACACCGTTCTCTTATCTGTGATATGAATCCTTCTACCGGCTCAATGATACCGGCCTCGGCCTGGATGGGTTCTGCAATTACGGCGGCAACCTGTTCATCGATAAGATCCAGATCCTCCACTTTATTATACTTCATGTGCTTAATACCTGGTAACAAAGGAAGATAACCTGAACGCACAGATTCATCCCCAAGGATACTTAATGCTCCATGGGTTCCTCCATGATATGCATTTTCGAAGGCCCTGAACTCTGCCCTGCCTGTAAAACGTTTGGCCAGCTTCATCGCCCCGTCCACAGCTTCGCTTCCGGAATTAACAAAATAAACATTGTCCAGCTCCGCGGGAAGCCTGTCCGTAATCCATTTTGCATATTGTACCTGCGGGGATTGAACAAAATCACCATAAACCATGGTATGCAGATACTTGTCTGATTGTTGCTTTACCGCCCGGATAACATCAGGGTGACCGTGTCCGAGGTTTGAAACCGAAACACCCGAGACCAGATCGATATATTTCTTCCCCGAACTGTCATAAAAAAAGATCCCTTCAGCTTTTTCAATTTCAAACTGAAGGGAAGTACCGGATGTCTGAGCAATATATCGCAGAAACAACTGTCTGTTGGAGACCATTGGTTATTTGATGATCAGGTTGATATCCCTCATCAACTTTTCCTTGTAAGACTTACCTATCGGGATGGATTTGTTCCCGTCCTCAACCTTTATTAATACCGAATTATCTTCAATGACATTGATGCAACTGGTATTCACAATATAGGAACGATGAACCCTGATGAATTTAGCTCCCGGCAATTTTTGTTCAATAGCCTTCATTGTGAAGTGAATGGTGTATTTGTCACTGAATGTATTGAAGATCACATAATTCTCCAGGGCCTCGACCCAGAGTATATCGTCATACTTAAGTTTTACCAGGGTAGCATTCTTTTTAATAAAAATTTCATCTTTCCCCAGCTGCTCGGCAGTCATCTGCTCAAATCGTTTAAAAGCTTTTGTAACTGCTCTGTAAAACCGTCCATACTCAACCGGTTTAAGCAGATAATCGGTCACATCATGTTCATATGAATCAACCGCATATTTCCCCTTGGAAGAAACTATAATTATCTGGGGCGGATTTTTCAGAGTATTCAAAAGGTCGATACCAGACATTTCAGGCATTTCAATATCAAGGAAGATCAGATGAATCTCATCGTGCTTTTTCAGGACATTGATCCCTTCCACCGGATCCCCGGTGGACGATATCAGGTCAAGTCCATCAGTTTTCTCAATAAATTCTTCAATAATTCTTCGTGAAAGGGTATCATCATCTATGATCATACAGTTCATGAGCAATTCTGTTTAGTCAACCTAAGTTATTTACTTATCCAATAAAATCCACCTTTTATCAAAGGTAATTAATTATAACAAAAGAAATACATTCACCAACTAAAAAGTATTATCATAAGTTTTCAGGAATTTGTCTTCAATCTGCCCGGCCATTTTGATACTTGCACGAAGCCATTTCAGCATTATTTCAACAGTCTCTTCATCCTGCAATCTCCATTTAATGGACGAATCCTCAAGCCGGATCCTCAACCGGGACAGAATAATGGCAGCCGAGACTGAAATATTATAGCTCTCAGTAAACCCCACCATCGGAATCTGAATATATTCATCAGCCAGTTCAAGTGCCGTATCGGTGAGCCCATTAAGCTCAGTTCCGAATAGCAGGGCGGATTTGCCAGCCTCCAGGCTGAATGTTTCCGGCGTGGCCCCCGCCCTGTGTGGCGTTGTAGCAACAATGCGGTAACCTTTTTTTTTCAGCGATTTAATTGCAATTGAGATACTATCTTTACTTGAATTATAATAATGCAGTGTCAACCACTGATCGGATCCGAGAGCCACATCCGGGTTAACCTCATATTGATTACGGTCCTCAACAATATGAACATCCTGAATCCCTAAACAGTCGCAACTTCTCAGCACGGCACTTGCATTCTGTGACTGATAGATATCCTCCAGCAAAATTGTAAGATAACGGGTTCTTTTACTCATCACCCTCTTAAATAATTCCAGCCTGTTCACAGTAACAAACTGTGAAAGATGTGCCACCAGATCCTGATTATAGGACTCCATTGTCTATACCTGCCTCAAGTTTGCCAATAACAAAAAAAGGGAGCGTTGGCCCCCTTTCTTTTTGCAGTTCAAATATCTTTATTTGACAGCGTCACCAAGCTCACTTCCAGCTTTGAACTTCACAACCTTCTTGGCAGCAATTCTAATCTCTGCTCCGGTTTGTGGATTTCTGCCAGTTCTTGCGCCTCTTTCTGAAACCGAGAATGAACCGAATCCTACCAGTGCAACACGGTCACCCTTCTTCAGTGCGCCAGTAGTAGTTGCAATAAAAGCATCAAGAGCCCTTTTGGCATCTGCCTTAGTCAAATTGGCCTCAGCAGCAATAGCATCTATTAATTGTGCTTTGTTCATAACAAATGAAATTTAAGGGTTAGTAATTATTCTAATTTTAGCCAAATATCTATACAAATATAATTTTTTCCTGTACCTGA
>CAZIAU010000426.1:0-3753 GCA_964536755.1 uncultured Bacteroides sp.
GACATGTTCCCGCACTTAAACAGGGAAAAAAAGAATCCACTGGAACTTTTTCAGATTTGGCTGAACCTGCCAAGGAGAAATAAATTTGTTAATCCCCACTATTCAATGCTTTGGGCAGAACAAAATCCGGTATCTATCTTAAAAGACAAGTCCGGAAGAGAAGTAACAGTGGAAATAATAGCAGGATCTTTGAATGGAACATCTGCTCCTTCCCCGGCTCCGGATTCATGGGCAATCGATCCTGCAAATGAGGTCGCTATATGGTATTTCCAGATGGAATCGGGAGCAAGGTGGACACTTCCAACTGCATCGGTGGGGGTCAACAGGACTATCTACTTTTTCGAAGGGGACCATGTAAAGTTCAACGATAAACGAGTGGTTCCCGGTTTTGGAATTGAGCTTCGGGCACACCTGAAAACCACCATTATAAATGGTTCATCCCCGGCAAGATTCCTTTTACTGCAGGGAAGACCAATCAATGAACCAGTAGTAAATTATGGTCCATTTGTAATGAATACAAGGGAGGAGATAGAGCAAACATACCAGGAATATCAGAAAACGCAATTTGGCGGATGGCCCTGGTCAAGGCCTGATCTGGTCCACGGAAGGGAGAAGGGCAGATTCGCCCTTTATCCGAACGGAGAGGAAGAACTTCCCAACCGGATTTGATCAATCACAACGAAACATAGTGCTCAAATAATAGCCGGGATTCAGGGTCGAGGACAATACCTGCCGGATTGGATGGTGATTTGATTCTGAATGATTGTTTTTTATCTGAAATTGGAAATGTCCTGGTCATTGTGGCGCCATTCCTGAAAGTCAGTTCTATGTCCAGTGGAAATTTAAAGATTTGTTGACGCTGGTGCTGTTTGATAGTCAACCGGACATTCCCTTTTTTATATTTAAATGAAGATGACAAAACCGGATACCCTGGTTCATAGAGCCACTGGTGAAAAAAATCTCCAAAATCCTTTCCGGATACGGAATCGACCACTTCCTGAAAATCTTCAGACAGGGCGTTATCATATTTGAATTTTTCATAGAAGGAGTGAATGCAATCCCTGAAAATGGTGTCACCCAGTTCATGACGTAACATATGCAAAACCCAGGCGGCTTTTTCATAACTGTTAGCATTCAGTAACCTGACTGAAACTGGTATGGTTGTATCCACAACGGGAGAAAGCCTCCGGCTGGCATACCTTATCACCTGGTTTTTCTCATCAAGCAAGGCCTCCAGGAACACCTCTTTTCCGTACTCATGCTCCAGGTAGAGATCGGCAAGGTAGGTGGCAAATCCTTCACTGAGCCATACATGGTGCCAGTTTTCTTCCGAAACAGCATCCCCGAACCACTGGTGGGCTATCTCATGGGCGAAAAGGGCTTCAAGGTCACTGTTCCCTGTTACAGTATTTTCCATGTAGAAAATGCAGCTGGCATTCTCTATGCCCCCGTAAATAGTTTTTGATTGAACATTGGCCAGTTTGGCGAATGGAAAAGGCCCAATGTAGCATTCAAAGAAATCAAGCGGTTTTGTAGCAATACTGTAATCATTAAATCCCTCTTCCCGGTTCTGGGGGTAGACCCAGGTGGATACAGGTATTCCGGATGCACTCTCCAAATGCTGAACTGCAAATGGGCTTACTCCGATCACCATGAGCTTTGTGGGTAAAGGGACCCTGGTTTTCCAGTGAGAAGTCACCCTGTTATTCTCCCGTATCTCATCCACCTTCTCCCCGTTAGCGACCACCTTATAATGCCCGGGGGCATGAACAATGAACTCAACCAGGGCTTTATCCGATGGATGGTCCACCACAGGTAACCAATTGTGTGCCCGGTCAGGCCAATTATCACCAAAAAAAGTACGGTCCCCGAATTTATTTTGTGATATGATTAAACCGTCGGAGGGAATCCCCCTGTATTTTATCCTGTAATTTCGGATTTCTCCCGGTACAGTTTCCCCAATAGTCAGGATAATCTGGTTGTCCAGGTGGATAAAATCTGTGGCTTTTCCATTTTCCTGCAAATCGATAACCTCCATACCTGAACCTTTACGGTTTTTATTTGTCAGGTCAAGAGAGAAGCTGTTCACTTTTTTCTTAAACCTGATATCCACCGAAGCTGTTCCTGAAATCTGGTCGGAAGAATCGTTCAGATCAAGATCAAAGCTATAGCTTAATACATCTATCTTTCCGAAGCGGTCATTATGGTCCTGTCCCGAAACCTTTGTCAGTACAACGATCAAAAAGAAGCAGTTTGTCAGGATTTTTTTCAGAAAGTTCATTTGGGGTTTGTCGTTGAAAGAACTGCAATTTATAAATTTATTGGATGAGAATCTTTGAAATTTTTAGCAGTAATCTTCACTTAGGCCGGAAAAATAAAAAAAGGAAGATATATTTGTATGACGAGCTCATCCGGTGGGCTTATAATGAAGCGGCGTTATGAATATACTTATTACTGGTGGAGGTGGGTTTATGGGTATGGCCCTTATCAAACGGTTAATTGCCGAAGGTCATAAAATAACCAGTTTTTCAAGGCGGGAATACCCACTTCACTGGGCCCTGGGAATCAACAGTATCCAGGCTGATATCAGGGACCTGAAAGCTGTTGAAGAAGCGTGCAGGGACCGGGATGTGGTATTTCATCTGGCTGCAAAAGTTGGGATCTGGGGGAAATATGACGATTACTATTCCACCAACGTGACCGGGACTTTTAACGTTATAAAAGCGTGTCGGAAACAGGGGGTGTCCCGGCTCGTATTCACCAGTTCCTCCAGTGTGATTTTTGATGGATCTGATCTGGACGGCATTGATGAATCTTATCCCTATCCTGAAAAACATGGTTCCCATTATGCTTCAACCAAGGCGCTGGCTGAACGGATGATTATCGAGGCAAATTCATCTGATTTAAAGACTATTTCCCTGCGGCCCCACCTGGTCTGGGGCCCATACGATGCACATCTGGTCCCGGGTGTCCTGAGAAGGGCAGCATCCGGGAAAATCAGGCGGATCGGGGATAAGGAGCACTTCATAGATACCACCTATATTGACAACATGACGGATGCGCTTCTGCTGGCTGCAGAAGCTCTTGAATCGAGACCGGAGGCCGCCGGGATAGCTTTATTTATTTCCAATGGAGAGCCGGCCAGGGTCTGGGATTTTGTTAATTCCATTATTCAGATTGCAGGGCATGAGCCGGTTCAGAAAAAGATACCGGAACGGATCGCAATGATAGGTGCCGGACTGGCTGAATGGTTCCATAAAGTGTTCAATATTAAGTCAGAACCTTTTATGACCCGCTATGCAATTAAGGAGCTGTGTACGAACCACTGGTTTGATATATCAAATGCAAGAAAGATCCTGGATTACAATCCAGGAGTTAGCTATGCAGAGGGTTTCAAACACCTGAAGGAGTACCTGAAGATAGGGAAGAGATAGTATGGATGTTATTTCTTCTTTTTCTTAAAGCTGATGGCCATTCCCCCACCGTCATAATTAACCGAAGTTTCATAATGATCCTGTGACTTGAGAAATTTCAGGTAGTCAGCATTCCAACGGTTACCTGGCCGGTCCGAAACATTGTGGGTGGCATATTGTTTCTCGACGAGTTTCAGAACCTGACCAATCGTGTCATTCACCTGAACTTCAATAAATTGTCCCTGGCTGGGCCGTGAAAATTTGAGCAACCGTTTGACCACGTCATCGATATGATTACCCTGGTCTAAGATAATTTTGACATCTTGCCTGAGTTCATCCG
>CAZIAU010000427.1:0-3745 GCA_964536755.1 uncultured Bacteroides sp.
ATGCATTGGCTTTCCTTTTCGCACATTTTCACCCATTATTACCCCGGTTTCAAGCAACGTCTTTGTTGGGCGCCTGTTTCCCCAGAAACCAATCAAAATGGCATCGGTGGTAATTTGTTTTCCGGCCTGAACCAAAATCTCTTCCTCTTCAAAAATAGCACCGCTTCTGGCCGATAGTTTCAGCTTGTTAAAATCACCCTCTACCGGTAGCTCCCATTTGAAATTATTAGGCCATAATTCGGCAGAGAGCGATGCAAAAGAGAAGGAATAATTGTTTTTATCATTTACCAGCATACTTAGCCAAACCCCTGTGTGAGCTTTCGAAAATCTACCTCTATCAGCGACTTCGGTATTCAGCATATATGGATACATGAGTGCTCCTGTATGTGGAGCCGCAGCACTTTCAGTAAAAATCATCCAATCTTTACTGTCACCGGGTAATATAATGTTTTCTTTTGGGGAATTGAATAAGCGCACACCTCCAAGGGAAAAGTCTTTTGCAGCCTGTATTTGTGCATTCATAACCAGATAAGGCCGGTCTTCCACTAATTCGAAAGTGATGGTGAAATTATCAATAATGGGATGCCCCTGGCATACCAAATGAAGCAATTCAACTGTACCATTGTATTTATTGACTTCGCTTAAACGCTTGCCCTCCTTTTTTACCCATTTTATACTATTAAATTCATTGGCTGAAATCCAATCACCATTAATTTTAATCTCCGGTGTTAAATGGTTTATTTGTGCAACTTTTTGTTCCCAATGGATACTATATTCTGCATTTTTACTGTATTTTATACTTGGTTGAACACTCGCCAATAATTGAGCTGTTACCAGTGCTAAGGCAATGATTAAGCTATATCTTTTTGTCTTTTTCATTTTCTTTTTCTTTCAGCTTGTTTTGATAGGTTTTTGGACTAACTACTCCTTTTATATCCCGGACTGTATCGATACTTGCCCGGTTAAACTTATTTCTTTCTGATTTGGGTGAGAAATTACAACTCGCACATCCTTTACTTCATTGTTCACAAAGCTGATTGGTCTTTCCAGCATAACTATAGTGGATTCGAAAGGTTGAAGCGGTTCAACCGCACCTCTGATTTTTGTCGACCACTTTTCATGTTCTTTCTGCTGGATGATAATATTTGAAGTTTCCGAAACAGTTTGTCCGAAGTTCTGAACTTCAACTTCAATGAACGCTTTATCATTTTTCAGGACGATTTCTGGTAAACACGCAGAAAGGGCAGGCTGCAGATAATCAACCCACGGTAAACGAGCATACCCGAAAAGCAATTTTCCTTCTGAGGTTTTACCCATAAGTTTTCCGGTGAAATTTCGCTCTGTTATACCGTTGTCTCTGCCATTAAAAGTCAGGATTAAATCTTCTCCTGATTTCTTTGTTTCAAGTACTTTACATCCTTTTCCAAAATTCACTTCTTCGGGTGCACCAAAGCGTAAAGATTCTATATCAATGTCTTTATATGGATTAAAATCTTTCTCAGCCTGTATTTTTACTTTTATTGATTTGGTATCTGAATTAATTTGTTCTTCATTCAGAATAGTAATTAACCTGCCATAAGTTAAGGGAATACCTATGTTTTTCGAGCTGTGTTTGTCGCTTCCCAAATCATTCCTTTTAATGGTATCTATTACAGCAAAATTTGCCTGGACTGCACGCCCGTATTTATCCTGCAACATTTTTATACGTTCGTATTTGAACCAGTTTTCGTTTGTGCCATCTTCATATACTGCAATACCCGGCACATATGCTTCTCCCGGGTCGAGTTTCCAATTGATACCATCTTTCGAGCGCATGTAATAGGCAATTCTTCCCTTCCAATCGTTCACAATCATGTGGTACTGAATATTGGTGCGCCAAATAACAGGGTCTTCGTAATTGCCTTCGTAAGGCGGATAAACACTATTTTCGCTTACCAGGTTGTAGGATGATTGTCCATCTTTACTAAACCAAATGCCGCCACCGCGATTCATCATAAGGTATGAACCATCTTCGCGCTGGGCGTAAGTGCAGTTCGACAAATTTGCCGGAATCTTTCGGTCGCGTGTATTAAATTCGAATTTCCGGTATTCCCAGGGACCATTAATATTGTCGGAATAATAATGCCCGTCTATCACATAAATGATGTAACCACCATTTTTAAGTTTGAAAGCCTCAGGATTATGTCCTTTTCCAATAGACTGAGCAACCTTAAAAGGGCCTAAACTATTATCAGAAATTGCGTGAACAACCAGTGAATTCCTCCATTCCATATGTCCTTTTTGAGCATCTTCGCGCCAGCGGCACACAAACATATGGTACATGCCATCGTCTCCTATTAATATATTTCCACCCCAGTAGGACCAATCCTTTTCTTCAATGCCATTATCGGTGTAACGTGGAATTACATCATCAGCACCCCAGGTATTATCATTTAATTCTCCGATTGTTGGAATAGGTAAAAAGCGATCTAAGAACCTTCCTCCTTCAACTACATTAGCCCACTCTTTTGGTCGTTCGCGTTCGGTAACTGGTGATTTTTGAGCCTGGACTGCGAAAGCAAGTACCAGTGCGCATAGTACAAAAAATAGTTTCATTGGTATTTTATTGAATTTGTGTATTTTTTAGCATAATCTAAAAACGCTAAATCAAAATCTGATCAGTCTATTTATTTGCAGGTTCCACATCTATCCCGTTCCATTCATCAACCGGCTTATAATTGCTATTATAATCTCCACCTGAGTGGCTCCTTTTACAGGAAAGGTTCCATTCCATAATATATTTATTAATTGCAGCTACTTTTTCAGGGTACTTATCAAACAGGTTATTCTCTTCTGCACGGTCTTCCCTGAGGTTGTAAACTTCTATTACTTTATCTCCTGCTGTCAGGAACTTTAAATCACCGTCAATCCAGGCTGCTTTGCCGAGATGCATAAATGGCATTGGCTTAGGCCTTTCATTTTGATTACCTTCAACTAAAGGCAACAGGGAAACACCGTCAATAGGTCTGTCATCCGGCATTTCCAGGTTTAAGACATCCATTATGGAAGGTAGGTAATCCAATGTCCCTGAAATGTAGTTGGTTTTGGTTCCGGCTTTTACTTTTTCCGGCCAGACAACAAAAGCGGGAACTCCTGTTCCACCGCAATACAAGCTTCGTTTCCGCCCCCTTAAGCCACCGGTTGTTCCCGGGTGTAATTCCGATACTTCTTTGCCTTCCGGACCATTGTCGCTGCAAAACCAAAGTATGGTGTTATCTGCAACACCCAGTTCAATTAATAGGTTATACAATCGGCCAATCTGTTCATCCATAGCGGTTATGCAACCGTAAAAATGTTGTTCGCCTTCGCTATAGTCTGCATATAATTTACGGTATTCCGGTCCTGCAACCACCGGCACATGTGGTGCATGAAACCAGACCACTGAGAAAAATTGCTGCTCTTTTTTCACTGCTTTCTTAATAAATGGAATAACCCTGTCCATAATTATCCGTGAGTCGTCGCCATCCAGGTTCTCAGCAGCTTCCATACCATTGTGATAATAAGGATTATTTCTATACCGCTCATTTTTAGCCGGATCCCATGTGGCTACTGCTGACTCGGTAACAAACGATTCATCGTAATCGCGCAACCAGGGGGGTGCAAAATTTTCCTTTGGTTTCCGCTTTGACCCTTTAGGGGAAATTTCCGGATTCAGCGTTCCTAAATGCCATTTCCCAAAATGCCCGGTTGTATAGCCCTGTTCTTT
>CAZIAU010000428.1:0-3736 GCA_964536755.1 uncultured Bacteroides sp.
TTTTTCTGTATCTGTCCAGGACCGGTATTACCATATTGCCGGCCGAAGGGTTGATATCATCCAGGAAATATGAATTGGGATGAGCCAGATCATTTTTACACTTGGCCGATCCGTTACCGAAGAAACAGACATGTTTCTTTTGCAGGAGGTCCCGGTAGCTGTGTTCATCAATAATGGTGGCGGATACATCCCTGATGACAAGGAGAGAAGTTGAATAGAATGCTGCAAATACCTCCATTCTTCGGGCATCGAGCATGGGACATAAAAGCAGGTCATTTCCAAATTTCCTGACCAGTTCCCGGACAGATGAGTGATTCAGCGCTCCATGAGCCATTGTCTCAAGGGTTCCGGATGAAAGAAGCGGTTTCTGGAGCGCATAAGCAATCCCTTTTGCAGTGGAAACACCAATCCGCAGTCCCGTGTATGATCCGGGCCCCTTACTGACCGCAACAGCGTCAAGCTGCCGCATCTCCTTATTACTTTCGGAAAATGCCTTCCTGATAAATGAATTCAGTAAAGTTGCATGGGACCTTTCAGGTCCGCTCTCGATGAGTGACAGCTCCCTGTCCCCTTCAGAAAGTGCAACGGAGCAGATATCGGTGGCTGTTTCAATATGAAGGATCAGTGGTTCTGCCATCCGATGCTAATCCTTTTTCTTTTTATCCCCCGCGAACAGATCTTCCATGGTTACAACCTCAACACTCATATCATTCTTCAACTGCCTGGAAATAGCTGAGTAAGGGGCCACAACTAATTCATCATCCGGATCAAGCCCTTCTGTAATTTCAATGTAATTATTATCCTGGATACCGGTTTTCACTTTTTTCATAAGGGCCTTACCGTCAGACACTGTAAAAACCACAACGATGGGTTCATCACCGGATGTTTCAGCCGGAACAGATTCAGTGGTGGTGCTTACGGTCCCATCAGAACTGATCTCACCGGTGCTCTGTTTTTCAGATTGCGGGCTTGCCTCTGCCCCGGTGGAATCCTTTCGGGTGGTTACGGCCTGTATCGGGACCGAATATACACCGGACCGTTTATCGGTCTCTATGTCAGCGGTGGCTGACATTCCCGGTCTTAACGGATAGGGATTGGATTCGGAGATCTTATCCGCATATGAATCATGCAGAAGAAGGATCTTCACATTGAAATTAGTAACCTGATCGGTAGTGACCCCGGTTGTATTAGCTGAAACGGGAATCTCAGAAACCACACCCATAAACCTGGTATCTGGATATGCATCGACCTCCACGAGAGCTGTATCCCGGTCGGACACACGGACAATATCATTTTCATTAACTTCCACTTCTACTTCCATCCGGTAAAGGTCAGCTATGCGAAGTATTTCAGTTCCGGCCATCATAGAGGTTCCTACCACCCTTTCTCCTAGTTCAACATTCAGCCTGGAAACTGTTCCCGACATGGGTGCATATATGGAAGTTTTGGTAAGGTTTTCGATGGCCTCATCCAGACTGGCCCTGGCACTCTGCACAGAAAATTCCGATGCTTCTTTTTCAGCCAGCGAGGTGTTGTATGTGGTGAGGGACTGCTCAAATTCAGCTTCTGAAATGGCCCGTTCCTCATATAAACTGCTGTTCCTTTTATAATCCAGGCTGGCAAGTTCCAGTTGAGCTTCAGCCTGTTTCAGCTTGGCCCTTGCATTGTTCAATGATGCCTCTGCGCGGTTCCTGGCCATTTGATAGGCCTCTGGTTTGATCTTCAGAAGATACTGTCCTTTAACAACCTCATCACCTTCCCTTACCACAAGGTCAACAATCTCCCCCGACACATCAGGAGAAATAATAACCTCTGTTTCGGGCTGGACCTTCCCGTTGGCAGTAATAATCTCCACGATCTCTCTTTTGATCCCTTTTTCAACGGCAACTTTCAGATAAGCATCATTGCCAAACCAGCCCTGTTTCTTTCCAATGGCAAGTATAACAATAAACACAACGACAACGATTCCAATTATCAGGAGTATTTTTTTTGATTTCATACTTCGGGAGTATTAAAGAGTGATGGGTTCTCCTTTATAGAAGTTAACTATTTTGATCTTGAATATAAAGTCATATTTGGCCTGCAGAAGATCGGACTGGGTAGCAGTGAGTTGATTCTTTGAAGTATTATAATCCACCGTATTGACCAGTCCTACCTCGAATTTTTTCTCCGTATATTTAAACGATTCTTCCATGGAGATAAGGGCTTTTTCGCTGGCGGTAAATTTTTTGAGTGCTGCCGCTGCATCGGCGTATGACTGATTTATAGTGGAGTAGAGATTCAATTTCTGACTCTGTAGTTCAAGCCTGGCATTATTCAGTTCAAGCCTGGCATTGGCTATGCTTGAGTTGACCTGCCAGCCGTTGAAGATGGGAATGGAAAGGCCAAGACCGACACCGGCCGAAATATTATCGCGGATCTGTTCAAAAAATGGATATTTTCCATAGAGAGGTATTTGCTGTGGATATGAATTGACAATTTCTCCGGACTGAGTGGTCCCGATCGCCACCGATGGCGATGTGGAAATCTCGGTAACCTTTTGCCTGATATCTGAAAAACCGGTGTTGTAATTTGCTGAAAGATTGAGCTGGGGATACCTGTTACTCTCTGCAATCCGGAGTCCTTTTTCAGCACTTTTAGTAGCGAGCTGTGCACTTTTAATCTCGGGCATTTCCTGTTCAGCTATCCTGTATACTTCGTTAACATTGATCGCCAGCGAACTATCATCCGGGGTGGGAAGGTCCGGAATAGAAACATCAAATGCTGTGTCAATGGGAAGATCCAGGATCTGCTGAAGATGTAAAAGTGAAAGGGAAAGCTGGTTCTCGGCATTTACCAGGTTCAGTTCTTCTGAAGCATACTGGGCCTGTATCTCCAGAAAGCTGCCCCTGGCCAGTTTACCGGCGTCAACCATTTTTTTTGTCCGTTCTACCTGCTGACCGGTAATCTCCAGCTGACTTTTAGTTACCGTCAGCAGTTCTTTATTAAAAAGAATGGATAGATAAGCAGCAGCAATATTCAGAGAAATATCATTCTTGATCTTCTCCACATCCTCATAGCTGGCCATAAGGTTCAGCTCATTCTTCAATATGGTATTCCTGACCCGGAGTCCGTTAAAAAGATTAACTGAAGAGCTGAGGCCCATGCTCAAAGAATTAATTTGCTGATCCTCCGTGAACTGGTAAGTGGTCTGATCCAGTGCACGGCCCCAGGAATAAGTGTAATTAGAACTGGCATTCAGGTTAGGGATCTGGCCGAGTTTTGACTGCTTCACCAGGTTTTCATTATATTCGGTATTAAGGACAGATTGCTTGATCTGGATATTGTTCTCCATGGCATACTTAATACAGTCCTCAAGGGTCCATGCTTGCTGGGCAAAGAGAGATAAAGCAAGGCTGAACAATATAAGGGAGTGGATTATTGTTTTTCTGATCATTATTTACTTTTTTAATAAACGCTAAAGTTATGGATAACCGTGCAAATCCGGATGAATAAAAGGGAAAATATTATTAAATATCAGGATATTGGGAATGTGAGGTTTGTGAAGAATAACCGTGCGAGGAACCTTTCCATCAGGATCAATCAGCAGGGGGAGGTCAGGGTTACGTTACCGAGGTATATAAGTCAGAAACGGGGAGAACTGTTCCTGGAGTCTAAAAAACAGTGGGTAATGAACAGGCTTGCTGAATTCACGCTTGTTTCAGAAGCGGGCCGGACCATGAATGAGGGTGATTTG
>CAZIAU010000429.1:0-3705 GCA_964536755.1 uncultured Bacteroides sp.
CTCCGGGTAAATTCAAGGAGCCTGATATCAGGATTATTCCTCCGGGCCCTCTCGGCAATCTTTTCATATATCTCGGGAGTTTTTTCCGGGATTGGAATCTTGTAAACCACCAGATCGATCTCCTTCCCGTATCCGAGTGCTTCAAGATGGCCGATGATATACTCGAAATTGCAGTGAGAAGCAATAACGACAGGCTGATGAAACCCGTTGATCAAATATCCCTGGGGATCCTTGTCAGAAAATGCCAGTGGCCCGACGAGTTTCTCCATACCTTTTTTCCCTGCCCACTCTTCAACATGCCGAATAAGTATACTGATCACCTCTCTGTCGTCCCATGCCTCCAGGAAATTGAACCGGGCGTTCTTTTCACCTTGCAGCTCATTATACTTATGGTTAATGATCCCCATGATCCGGCCAACGACACGTTCTTTTCTGATTGCCAGAAGCATGATCACATCGCAGTAATTGAAGGATTTGTTCTTTTTCGAATCGAAAAACTCCCAGTCGTCCGAATAGAGGGGAGGGACCCAGTTCACGTGATCTTTATGGATTCTGGCCGGAAGGTGAATGAATCTCCGGAGGTCCCGTCGGGTACATACCGGCTTTATTACAATTTTTTCCATATTTAAAACTGTTGCGCAAGATTAACCAGGGTTTCACCCGACACCCTGTTTATGATCCATTCCTGCATAAGCCTGGCCCCCAGTGATTTATAGAACTCAATCGAGGGCTCATTCCAGTCAAGGACAGCCCATTCGAGCCTTCCGCATTCCTTGTCAACCGCAAGTTTGGCAAGATAGGTCAGCAGGGTCTTTCCAAAACCTTTGCCTCTGTACTCTTCCAGAACATACAGATCCTCAAGGTGGATTCCGGGCTTTGCAAGGAACGTAGAATAATTATATATATACAGTGCAAATCCAACAGGAACATCCCTGTAGTAACCGATGATGACTTCAGCAACCTTTTCCTCTCCGAAAAGGTATCGCTCCAGCAATTGCTCGGTAGCCGTCACCTCGTGGGACAATTTTTCATATTCGGCTAGTCGCCTGATAAAATTAAGTACCAGGGGGATATCTTTCCTTTCTGCTCTCCTGATACTGAAGCCCTCAATTCTGGTTTCTGTGTTCATAGGTCATTAGGAATTATCGTATGTGGGAACATAGGTGGGATTTTTCAAGAAATAAGTCCTGACTTCTTCGGGCAGGTTAATAAAACGGGCACGGATATCTGCCTTAAATGTACCAAGTATTTTATGCAGTACGCCTAATTTCTTTTCTTTTTTAAAGATTCCGTAAAGATGAGAGTCCGCATCCATCATCAACATCCCCACATAGGTATTGGTCCGGGCCAGGACCCCTTCCATCAATTCATAGAGTACAGCCTCATATCCCTTTGCACAATATAACCCGTCAAATGCCAGAAACCGTACACGGTCATGATCGATGCGCTTTTTCACCCATTTGATCCGGGTCAGCATCCTTACGATTGTATCGGCAATTCTGCTTCCATAATCAACAATCCGCCAGGTTACGTGATACACCTGTGCACCGGCAACAATTTTCCCTTCTTCCTTAATCACATAATAATCATTGTTTTTAAACAACGGATCCGGAAAATAGAGAGTGTGGTTCCCGTAAAATTCCTTAAGGAGTACAAGCATAACTGGCTTATCCTCCTCAGAGATTTGCTCCAGGCGGCCGGATATACGCGGACGCATCCTGCTGAAACTAAAACTGACCAGTTCACCAATAGTTTCAAGGCCCATCTGGGAACTGAAATTCATGGAGCGGAGGTTGTTCTGCTCAATGATGGCATAAATTACTGAAGGAGACGCTGATTCATCCTCTTTCATATCCTTTCTCAGTTGAGAAGGATCGGCAAAAACCGGCTGAATGAAACGGCCCAGGACCGTAGACCGTTTATTTTCATCCTTCAGGTCAGATTTCTCTTTTCTTTTCCTGGGGACTGTTCGCATTGGCGCCTTAATGGAGAAGTAGCGGATCAACCAGCTATCAAACTGAAACCCTTCCGTTTCTGACCTCTTTCCGCAAAATCCGACAGAACCCATCATTTTTCCCGATTTCCTGAGATACATGTAATAGTTCTCTCCCGGACTGTTCAACCGGTCGACCAGGTTGGTATGCTGGTACCTGAATCCCCCCGGCTGTCCCATTATGGTTTCGTGCATATGCCGGATCAGTTCCTCACCCGGGGTGGTTTCAACCTCAACAGTAAGGTCATGGTAAGAAAGAAGGGTTCGTGTTTTTGCCATGGCATTTACAATTCCTGCACTTTTCAGGGATTAATCCCATTCCCTCTGAGGGACTGCTTAATTCTCTCCGACCAGATCTCATATCCTTCCCTGTTCAGGTGAAGCATATCATTTCTGAAATATGCCGAATCGGGTAATCCCTCCCCGTTCATGAAAATATCATATGTATCTATATAATAGAGATTTTTATGCCTGCGGGCATAATCCCGGATCATATCGCCTGCCGAAACGACTTCTTCAATCACATTCCACCGGCTTGGTGTAGGTGTCACCTCAATCCAGAACAAGGGTGTTTCCGGGTTCCTTGCGAGAAGCTCCTTCATAAGTGTCCTGTATAAAAGGAAGACCTCCCTGGGGGTCCTGTCAGAATCGCCTCCGGTAATATCGTTGGCCACAAATATCAGAATGGCTTTAAATTGTCCGGGCACAATTATCCGGCGGATATAATAGTTAAAATCGGTTAGTTTTGCTCCGCCGTAGCCCCTGCGGATAACCTGGTAGGGAGCCAGGTCAGACTTAATGCTGTCCCAGAGCCTCACACTTGAACTCCCCGCAACCAGGAGGGTGTTTTCATCCGGGATTTCAACCAGGTTCAGGGAATCGAACAGTTGAATATCTTCCTCCCAGTGTAATACTTCTTCAGAATTAATGTATTCCGATACAGGATGGCAGGAGGTAAATAGTGCCAGCAGTGCAGTAAAGACTATAACAGAAGCATATTTTGACACAGTCATACTTGAGGAATAATGAAATACTCCTCCAAAGTAAATAAAATATTTTCTGGTTGTATATGGTTATCTACCAGAGATGATGCACCATATCCTTAATCCTGTCCTGGTATATGGTTGCAATTTTTTCCATTTGCAGGTCAGTCAGGCCAGGTTCATCCTGGGCACTCAAGTTGGAGATCAGTTGCCTCTCATTGGATGCCCCCGGAATTACGCAACTTACCTGGTCGAACATAAGGACCCATTTTAATGCAAGCGGCGCAAGATTCTCCCTGCCGGGAAACAGTTCCCTGATCTCCTCAACAGCTTCCAGACCGGTTTCATAATCCACTCCGGAAAATGTTTCACCTTTATCGAACATGGCACCAGTTCTGTTAAAATGCCGGTGGTCCGCTTTCCCAAAAGAGGTGGAACGCGAATAAAGGCCCGTTAATAATCCGCTTGCTAGAGGTACCCTGACAATGATACCTACTTGTTTTTTATGAGCCTCGGGAAAAAAAACCTCGGCCGGTTTATGCCTGAACATATTGAATATGATCTGGATGGTTGTTACGTTGTCATATTCAATGGCCTGCATGGCCTCCTCCACCTTCTCCACGCTCACTCCCATATGTAATATTTTCCCTTCCTCCTTCAGCCTGTCAAACAGCCCGAAGATCTCCGGCCTGCCGTATACTTCCGGTGGCGGACAGTGCAACTGGATCA
>CAZIAU010000430.1:0-3674 GCA_964536755.1 uncultured Bacteroides sp.
GTATCAATTCGTCTTTGCTGGTACCTGCTACCGGCAGGCTTTCTACTGAAGCGCCATCTTTTAATACAGTTACCTTTCCTGCAATCTCAAACACCTCTTCAAGGTGATGAGTAATATAAATAATGGATACACTTTTTTTCCTTAACTGCTCAAGCGTATTGAAAAGTTTATGAATTTCTTGCGTACCGAGAACGGCAGAAGGCTCGTCCAGTATCAATACATTTACCTCTTCCGACAATGCCTTCGCGATCTCGACGATCTGCTGATGCGCAATACTGAGATTACGGACTTTCGTTGCCGGATCAATACGGAATCCTATACTGCTGATAAGTTCTTCGGCTCTCTTTTTCATCCTGCCCCACCTCATCCAGAAATCATTGGACTCCATCTGGCTTAAGAAGATATTCTCGGCAACCGACAGATCCGGGACCAGTGAAAATTCCTGATATATGATGCCAATGCCCAGTTTTTTACTGTCATGGGTTGATTTAATAAGTACTTCACGGCCATCAACTATTATTTTCCCGTCATCTCTTGAAACCGCCCCTGAAAGGATCTTCATCAGGGTGGATTTACCGGCACCATTCTCACCCACAAGTGCATGGACCTCACCCGGGTTGACCCTGAGAGTAACATTTTTCAGGGCTGCTATCCCGCCATAAGATTTTGATATATTCAGCAGTTCTACTCGGTACACGGGTGCAAAGTCTAAACTACCAGGAATGGATCTGGTTGATCAACCCATTAAAACAGTGCATTGGGATCATAATATTTATCCACATTTTCTTTCGTAATCAATACTGCCGGCGTATGGATGATTTTATCCACCCTTAACCCGTTCTTAAACCTCACCACTGATTCCACGACCAGACGGGCCAGCTCACCCGGACTGTTAAGGGCCGTAGCCCCATATTTATTTTGTATAACGAGTTCATAGGCTTCCTTCTGACCATCATATCCGACCACCAGGATATCCCCTGCTTTCCCGGATTCTTCAATGGCTTTTAACGCCCCCATGGCCATGGCATCATTTTCAGCAACCAGAAGATTAAGATCGGGATGAGCTGAAAGTATATCCTCCATAGCTTCAATTCCGCCAAGCAGGGTCCAGTTTCCCCATCCCTGTGCTACTATATTCAAATCGGAATTACCGTGCAGCATCAACTCTGTTTCAGTGAATCCCTCAAAAAAACCGAGGCGTTTTGCCTGGCCGACCGGATTACCCTGGCTGCCACTGATCAGGGCCACTTTTATATCCTCGCCGCTCAACTTACTTATTGCCCATTCTCCTATCAACCAACCATTTCCCTCATTTGAGGCCTGGACACTTGTAATATAATCAGCCGTTTCATCTATCTGGCTGTCAACAATGAAAACCGGGATATCCGATCCGGATGCAGCATTCACGGCAGGAACCAGCGCTTTGTGGTCCAGTGGATTCAGGATCATAATATTCACACCAGAGGTAATAAGGTCTTCCATGGAAGTGATCTGCCTTACGATATCGTCCTGCCCGTCAGCCATTACGAACTTCATCCCGTATGCCTCTGCATATTTTTCAATATACTGTGAAAGCACAACATAAAACGGGGCATTAAGAGAGGGAGTGGAATATCCGATGGTAATATCTGACAGATCTGTTTCACTTTCTATTGTTTCAACTGTCAGGGTCACATCTGCTTCATTTTTATTTTCCTGTGGTGCATTACAGGCAATCAGGAAGAATGAAGCCATACCAATATAGCTGCAGGAACTGGCAACTGCTTTTGTTAAGTCAATCATTAGATCAAGTAAATAATGATACCTTTAATAAGGTCCCAAGCAAAGATAAAAGAACCCTGTTTATATCTAAACTATTTTATAGCATTGCTTTTCTGGTCTCTCCTGACATCCCGGATACTATTCCGTGATTGACCTGCAAATTTATTGCATATGCAGCTACAGCATAAGCAGGCGAAAGAAGTTCAGGGAGAGCGCAAGTATAAATTATATTAATCTCAGAACATAATACCTCTCGTTTTGTTACTATTTGATACTGAAGGGGACATAAAGTGTTCATCCTTTCGGAATCATTGAAAATAATACAAAATGAAATACCTGTTTTTACAGCTATTTTTATTGGTATCATTTGCTATAGCCGCACAAAACAGTCGGGTGAACGGATCGGTATCGGATGCCTTAAACGGAGAACCTCTGGAGTTTGCCAGTATTGCCATATATAACTCTTTAGATTCCAGTTTGGTTACAGGGGTGATTACCGACTCATCAGGCCACTTTCAAATTAATAAGCTGAACCAGGGCATTTATTTTATCCGGACACAATTTCTGGGTTACGAAATAGATCAGTCCGAAGATTTTACCCTGAATGCCAGGCAAAATCTGAATGCAGGAAATATCCTCCTTGAACCATCCCGCCAGCTGGTGGAGGAGGTCACTGTCACAGGAACCCGGATCAACGCCCTGAATAAGCTGGACAGGCAATCCTACCTGGCCGACCAGTTTGAATCGGCCAGGGGGGGATCAGCGGTTGATATACTGAAGAACATGCCTTCGGTTTCCCTCAATGGCCTGGGAGAAATAACATTGAGGGGATCCTCGGGATTTCTGGTTCTTATCAATGGAAAACCGGTGTTAGCCGATGTCCAGACAGCCCTCGGACAGCTGCCTGCCAACATGGTGAACAGCGTGGAGCTTATAACCTCTCCTTCGGCCAAATACGATCCCGACGGAAAGGCCGGAATTATCAATATTACAACCAAAAAGGGAGCCCTCAACGGATCCGGGCTTCAGTTGAACGCAGGATATGGCCTGCCGGGCACTACCAATTTCGGGAATGACCGGGTGGCCCTGAGGCATAATCTGGAGGTCCTCTACAATTACAGAAAAAATAAATGGGACGTATCGGTGGGAGGAAATTACACCCGCAATGACCTGGCCGGCTACAGGGAAGGGGATGCATATACAGAGAACGTAGCTAATAATTATATGACCCGATTCCCTTCCAACGGGGAACGCAGCTTTAACCGTTACAATTACGCTACCAGGGCAGCAATAACTTTTACTGCTGATCCACACAATATTGTCTCACTCGGAGTTTTTAGCGGGAAGCGTTACCAGGAGCGCGATGCCAATATTTTCTATTCCAATTCTACCCGCACTCTTGACACCGATGTAAAAATCGATGATAATCTTTATTACAATGCCAACAAACAGATTAAGCAGGGGACCTTTACCTTAGGGAACATTGATTACACGCACCTCTTTGCCAATCATAGCTCCCTCACAGCTTCTTTCCTTTATGAATATGACAATCTGCATGGGACAACCCACAACCGGAACCTGACCGAACCGGGTGGAGAAACCCTTCAATATGTCCAGAATCCATATCAAAAACCGATCAACGGTTACAGGTTCAGGCTGGATCATTCACTTCCGATTGGAAATGCTAAACTGGAAAGCGGTTACCAGTTCAGGTACGATTCTCAGGATGGTAATTTTGAATATTTAATTACTCCTGAAGAACCTGACCAGACGAATTTGGATCTTTTCCGGGGGACTGCACTTTCAATCAACCAGATTAATTCATTATACAGTCAATTCTCAGAGTCTCGTGAAAAACTTGAATATATGGTTGGTTTGCGCTAGGAGTTCTCAAAGAGAACAGTAGACCTTTC
>CAZIAU010000431.1:0-3667 GCA_964536755.1 uncultured Bacteroides sp.
CCGTTCAGGTCGATCTCTGCATTTTCATCTGATGTAACACTCTCCATGACACCTAATGAAAGTCCATTCTCTGTTTTTCCGGAAAGTTTAGCTGCACCCAGAATTTTTGTAAAAACCGGAACCTGCGCATACTCCCCGTCAATCAGATCAAGATCACGTTGAGGCCTGCGTCCTATACGGCGTGAATAGAACAGATTGTTCATGCTTGAAAGGGCCAGGTCAAAGTCAAAAATATTCTTACCCTCGATGAAGAAGGGGCGCTGTTCCTCGAAATAGGTCTCAAAAGCAGTCAGGTTCACCCGGGAGGGATCAGATTCGACCTGGCCGAAATCGGGATTTACAGTAAGATCCAGTGTAAAATTATTGGTTATCCCTATTTTGGCGTCCAGTCCGGCGTTGAACTGATGATCATTGCCATCTGACCGGAAAGGATCATTATCGTCTTTTTCGAACCGCTCAGCTCCGGTGACCAGATAAGGAGAGATCTCAGCCTGTTTTTTCGGACTAATGCTTTCCAGGCCATGAAGCTCTCCGATGAGATGTACCCAACCGGGAGCCTCTCTGGATATGGGTTGCCAGAGGGATGTTTCGCTGTTACGGAAAATATACCGTGCTAACTGAAGTCCCCAGACTCCCTGCCCATTCCTGTCGAAACGGAGCTGACTGAAGGGGATCTTTGCTTCCATGGTCCAGCCTTTGTCATCGATTTGAGTTGCAGTCCACCAGACAGGGTTCCATGTTTCATCCATATTCTCCCCATTCTCGGTTTCGTATGCATCCATCTTCGATCCGGCAGCGCTGGTAAAAAAGGTAAAAGCGGTACGGAGGTCATGGTAACTGTCAAACTGGAATGCCACAAAATCACCGTCAATATTATCCCGTCGAGTAAGTCTTTTCACCACGCTGTCCGGAGATGTATCACAGGCGCGGATGGCTATATAGATGTTTTCCCGGTCAAATACTATTTTAAACCTGGTATCCTGACTTGCCGGCCTGTCATCATAGGGTTCAAACATCTGGAAATTTCCTTCCCAGGGCACTTTTTCCCAGGCGGCATCGTTGATCCAGCCGTCAATCTCGGGAGGTACCTGTACCTCGGTGGTTGAATAGATCTTCTTCCGGTCAATGGTATCCTGACCGGAACAGAAGGGGATAAAAAAACCACCTATGGCTACTATCAACAATAGTCTTTTCATATTGATAATGGCTAAGTGGTAATGCAATTATACAAAAAAAAGGTAACAAATAAGTGTAAATAGAACTATTTGATCACTGTCATGTCCAGGATATGTACCTGTGAGGTAAGGTATTGTCCGGTTGATTGTCCATGCGGACCACCCTAGGTTCCTTGCAGCTTGCTGCGAAGAGAGTCAATACAGCCCGTTTTCCACAAGGTGCAGGAAATTGGCAGCTGTTACAGGGGTCCTGTCATTGTAAACTTCTATGGTAATATCTCCCGGATCGGTCAGGATCACCACATGCGGATAGGGTCGGTCACAGGTGGCCGGTGCCAGGAAGAAAATTAACGATAAAAGTGTACGAATACTATATAAGGTTGTGTTTCTGAACAAAATCATCAATCAACGTGTCCAGGGTTGGTTCTCCGATTTCCTGCAGGTCATAATAAACTCTTGTATTTGGCTTATTTATAGTAATCAGCCGGTTAAGATCTATGGGCGTTCCTATTATCACACTGTCACAATCGGAATTATTAATGGTGGTTTCCAGGTCCCTCAATTGTTCTTCTCCGTATCCCATTGCCGGCAGCAGGGTTCCGATATCAGGGTAGATCTCAAAGGTGTCGGACAGCTTTCCCACGGTAAATGGTCTGGGATCGACCAGTTCAGCAGCCCCGAATTTTCGGGCCGCAACTGTTCCTGCACCTATCTTCATCTCTCCGTGTGTAAGTGTGGGTCCGTCCTCGATGACCAGTACTCTCCTGCCTTTGATCACATCAGGATTTTCCACTCTGATAGGGGATGCCCCATCGACCACAATTGCATCAGGATTGACCTTGTCAATGTTTTCCCGAACCACCTGTACACCCTCGGGTGAGGCTGTGTCAATCTTATTGATGACCACTATGTCAGATATCCTTAATACAACTTCTCCCGGATAGTAAGATAATTCATGACCGGCACGATGTGGATCAACAACCCCGATTGTCAGATCGGGAACATAAAACGGGAAATCATTATTGCCCCCGTCCCAGAGTATAACATCACATCCGTCCGGATCATTTTCTGCAGCCCGTACGATAGCCTCATAATCTACGCCGGCATATATTACATTTCCCCTGACTAAATGTGGTTCATATTCTTCCATCTCTTCAACAGTGCAGTTTTGCTTCTGGAGATCCTCGATCTTTGCAAATCTCTGAACCTTCTGTGCCACCAGGTCACCGTATGGCATTGGATGCCTGATGGCAACAACTTTCAATCCCTTTTCTATCAGCAGTTCAATTACCTTCCTTGAAGTCTGGCTTTTGCCACATCCTGTCCTTACTGCACCGACTGCAATCACAGGTTTAGTGCTCTTTATCATGGTGTCTCTGATTCCAAGCAAAGCAAAATTGGCTCCTGCCGAGTTCACAACAGCACTGGTATTCATGACTTTCTGGTAGGGCAGATCACTGTATGAAAAAATACAGGTCTTTACTTCCAGTTTTTTAATTAATGCTTCCAGCTCCTTCTCCGGGAAGATTGGAATTCCTTCCGGGTACAGGTTACCGGCCAATTGTGCCGGGTATCTGCGCCCGTCAATATCTGGTATCTGCGCAGCTGTAAATGCAACTACATTAAACTCCTCCTTATCCCTGAAGTAGGTATTGAAGTTATGGAAATCCCGGCCAGCTGCTCCGATAATAAGTACATTCTTCCTGTTCATATTTTTCTGATTTGAAATTGACGATTGCCAAATTTAGAGGATAAAATGAGTAAGGATACCGAATATGCTGTAAAATAGCTTTACAAAGATTTTTTAATTTGAACATCTTTTTAACTGTTACGTAATATTAATATTAAGAATTTTCGAATAATTTTATCGAAATTCCAAAAACCGACCATAGGTGAATTTTCTGGCCCATACATACCTGTCAGGATGTAATGAGGAGATCATTATAGGAAACTTCATGGGAGATTACGTTAAGGGCCGGAATTATCTTAATTTCCCTGAACTTGTAAAGAAGGGAATTCTTATACACAGGGATATTGACACATTCACCGATATGCATACCATTACCAGAAGAAGCAGGCTTTTGGTTGCAGACAAATATCATAAATATGCAGGGATCATTATCGATATTTTTTATGATCATTTCCTTGCTGCCTTATGGGAAAATTATTCCACACTGCCGCTTGGGGATTTTGTCGGAAGGACCTATGATATGCTGAAACGGAATTATAACATACTCCCGGCATCCATAAAGAACTGGTTCCCCACATTTCTTGAGAACAACTGGATGATGGCATACCAGACTGTTGATGGAATTGAAATGGTACTGGAAAGAATGTCAGCAAATACAACTCTCCCCAATCATGCAGCATATGCTGTTGAGGTGCTCAGCGATCGATATGATACCCTGAAAGAAGATTTTGTGGAATTCTTCCCGTTGATCATTAAATTCCTGGAAGAAAAGTATGGGTTTGAGATAACTTCAGTGAGGAAA
>CAZIAU010000432.1:0-3666 GCA_964536755.1 uncultured Bacteroides sp.
TCTGTTCCCTCAACATGGTATTACGTGGTGGAGGAAAAGACCCCGCAATCCAATTACTGGGGAACCTACATATTTAACAGGACCCCCCTGCGGCCGGGACTGGTGATCCAGGCCCCGCACACCGTCTATGACCTCAACACCGGCTACCAGGCAATATTCTGCTTTAAGCGGCTGGGTGCTTTTTCACTGTTCTTCAGTGGAACTCACCGGTGCAACAGCAGCATTCATACCTCCTGCTCGGGAACTACCACGGTGTGCACCGGAACTTCTGAGCCATACAGGATCTCAGACAACGCCCATAATACGAACTCTGCATTTCAAATCAGCACCCAGGTAATTTTTGACGAGGTGGAGGATACGACTGTGTTTGTCCAGTTGCACGGTTTCGGTATGCTGTCCGGAGATCCCTACCTGATCATGAGTAACGGGACCCGGATCACCCCGGAAACCGACTACATCGCAACCCTGAAAAACGAACTCTTCTCAGAAGACAACCAGTTAACTTCCAAGGTGGTCCACATGGACCTGGACTGGAACCGGCTCACGGCTTTTACAAATACGCAGGGACGCTACATCAACGGGAGCAGTGATCCCTGTTCGGAAGATGCCACCGCATGCAACGGGCGTTTCATTCATATTGAGCAGGAGCGTACCAGGCTCCGTGCCGATTCCACCGGCTGGAACAAGATGTATATGGCCCTTGGGCGGACTTTCCCGGCTGATACGGTAAGCTCCGGTGTGGATGGTCCGGGTCTGTCAAATTCCATCCGCATATATCCGAATCCCGCCATTGGAAGATTGCATATCGAAGCGGAAGGGCCGTTTATTTATTTTCTTTGCAGTATGTCAGGACAGTGTGTCCTGGAGTCACGTTCAGAAAACAGAAGCACTGAAGTTGACCTGGTCACCGTTCCTCCCGGGATCTATGTGGTGCTTGTCCGGGATCCCGGCGGGATACGCTGGGGGAAGATTGCTGTGCAATAAAAAGAGAGTGCCCTTTTGAGACACCCTCTTATGGCTTCTTAAGGATTCAGGGTCTATTGGATAACAAGCTTGCGCAATGCATGTCCCTGACCCGAGCTGATCTCAACAAAATAGATCCCCTTCTCGGCCAGTGCGAACACTTCCTTGCTGGGTCCGGCCGGCAGCATCGGTTCACGGCTCAGGATAAGCTGGCCGGTGACCGAATAGACCTGTATCATCACCTTGCCGGCGGCTTTCTGATCCAGGGTTACTTCGAACTGCCCGGCGGACGGGTTCGGGTAAATGCTAAAGTTTTGCTCCCTTTCAAGGTCTTCAATTCCGGTTGCACATGCCGTGCACGATCCGAAACAGACAACATCTATAACCAGATCACTGATTCCCAGGCTTAAGCTCCGGTAACCATCAACCGCGCATGCTGCCGGTACGATCTCATCGAAGCCCCACATGCTGCCATTGATGTATTTATACTGGTAGCTCGTGTTACCTCCCAGTTCCATCGTGACCTCCCAGATGCCGTCCGCATCACCATCATCCATAAGGGTGGCAGCCGGGTCCCATCCCTGGAAGTCCCCTGCCAGGTGCACGCCGTCTCCGGAAACCATCTGTTCACTCATGTCCACGCTGAAGGTGACATTGTACATACCGGCACAGGCGGTACAGGAGCCAAAGCAAACCGTATCAAGTACCACGTCGCTTTCTGCCACCTGAACGGAGCGGTTGCTGTTCTGGGCACATTCGGCAGGAACAGTTTCAACCTGACCAAGCTGGTCCCCGTTCACGAACTTGTATTCGTAGGTCTGGTTCACTTCCAGTGATACGGTGACCGTGTAGATCCCGTCCCCGTCTGTATCATCCATGAGAGTGGCTGCGGGATCCCATGACTGGAAGTTCCCGGTCAGATGAACACCATTCGCTGCAACGGTCTCCTGGTTTAAGTCAACGGCGAATGTTACGTCCACCGTGGGGGTGATCGATCCCAGGTACATGGAATGTTTGGTGACGTTTTTCCAGTAACCTCCCGGGTAAATGATCCATTCACTGTTCTCCTCACTGGTACCCGCACTGCCAGCCCAGTCGGTGTTGGGTCCGCCAACGGTGCTTTTCCTGATCAGCGTATGGTCCTTGGCAGCGCCTACCACACCGGCCACATCCCAGGAATCGGGGGCCACATCCCCGCTTTCTTCCCCGATCTTATCGATGATGACCGTGTCGCCCGGAGCCAGGACCTTGGCAATAGCGAAAGCTTCGTTCCCGTTGGTTACCATGAAAGTGAAGTCCGACCCCCCCACACCGATGACCGGTCCGAGGGTGTCCTGCTTGATCAGCAGAAGGCTGTCTGCTTTGTAGCTGATCACAGTAAAAGCCTTTCCGGGGGGGATGATCCCTTCCAGCTGGAAGTCCCGTGCGCGCCAGTTACCTGCGTTGACGATCTTCCACAGGAAATACTGAGTCAGGTCAATGTCGGCATGGGTCCCGTTGTAGATCTCCAGGTAATCATTACCTCCAAGGTCCCCATACTCCGAAAAGAACAGGTCGGAAGCCGGGGCCGAATTGAACTCCGAATGGAAACCCAGGTTTTTCCAGTAATTGTGGGGATGGACGATCCACTCGCTGTTCTCCGCATCGGTACCGGCACTGGCAGCCCAGTCAGCATTGGGACCCGAAACCGTGGGCTTCCTCACCAGGGTATGTTCCTTGGTGGCGCCGGTTACCCCGGCCACATCCCAGGGAAGGGGTTCCACATCCCCGCTTTCTTCGCCGACCTTGTCAATGATGACCGTGTCTCCCGGGCCGAGGACCTTGGCCAGCGCGAAGGCCTCGTTCCCGTTGGAGACCATGAAGGTGAAGGTGGAACCGTCGACGCCCTGCACGGGGCCAGTGGTGTCCACGTGGATAAGCAGGGCGCTGTCGGCACTGTATTTCACGATGTTGAGGGTTTGCCCGTGGGGCAGTATCCCGTCCAGGTGGTAATCGCGTGCGTACCAGTTCCCCGCATTGATGATCTTCCACAGGTAATACTGAGACAGGTCCACGTCTGCTCCCGTCCCGTTGTAAATCTCCAGGTAGTCGTTGTTCCCGGCGCCTTCGCCGTACTCGCTGATGATCAGGTCAGACATCTGAGCCGAGAGTCCCAGAGGGACTACCAGCAATACAGCCAGTAAAAATTTTGGTACAGGTTTTTTCATAGTTCAGGATTTAATAAATTAAACGATTATTAAGAATTCTTCTCATAATAACTTCTGTTTTTCAGGGCTTGAAAGCCCACATGTCAACATCCATCAGGTGTCCACCCTGCCTCTCTATGGCTGCCTGGTAATTTTCCAGGTTGGTGGTCCGTTCGCTTATGGGATAGAGGAAACGTCTCGGGATCACCAGGGAGGGATTGTAACTGGATGTGGCATTTTGCGGCACTTCCAGTACAGGGTAACCCGTTCTTCGGTAGTCCACCCAGGCTTCATTTGGATCCAGCCCGTACAGTGCGATGTGTTTCTGTACGATGATGCGCTTCAGCCTGTCCTCGAATTCGGTAAGGCTGCCGAATCCTGCATTTGCCGCCAGGTAAGGATTGTATAGGTCAGAGGTAACTCCCAGTTCTTCCATGCTGTGGATCAGAGCGAAACTGTAGGTCTGGGAAGCCTTGTTGGCATCCCCTGTACGCAGATAGGCCTCTGCTTTGAGGAA
>CAZIAU010000433.1:0-3659 GCA_964536755.1 uncultured Bacteroides sp.
AATCAATTGTTGACATAGTAGAAGAAAACCCGCACTTCGAAACTGCGGGAATCATCGAACGGCTTATAGAACCCGACCGGGTTTTGACTTTTAAAGTGCCGTGGGTTGATGATGAGGAAAATGTGCAGGTTAACCTCGGTTACCGTGTTCAGTTTAACAATGCTTTAGGCCCCTATAAAGGCGGGCTCCGTTTTCACCCCAGTGTGAACCTGAGCATTCTGAAGTTCCTTGGATTTGAACAGATCTTTAAGAACAGCCTGACCTCGCTGCCCATGGGAGGTGCCAAAGGGGGATCGGATTTTGATCCCAAGGGCAAGTCCAATGCAGAGATCATGCGCTTCTGCCAGTCCTTTATGCTGGAGTTATGGAAAGTGATCGGTCCCGATACGGATGTTCCGGCAGGGGATATCGGCGTAGGTGGCCGGGAGATCGGTTACCTGTACGGGATGTACCGCAAACTGGCCAGGGAGAATACGGGTGTGCTGACCGGGAAGGGACTGAACTGGGGCGGGTCGCTCATCAGGCCGGAAGCCACCGGTTTTGGATGTGTCTATTTTGCCAAGCAGATGCTGGCTACAAAGGGTGAAACCTTTGAGGGAAAAAGAGTGGCAGTTTCCGGGTTCGGGAACGTTGCCTGGGGTGCTGCCCTTAAGGTAACAGAACTGGGAGGAAAAGTGGTCACCCTATCCGGACCGGACGGGTATGTTTATGATCCCGATGGGATTTCCGGGGAAAAGATAGATTATATGTTGGAGCTGCGTGCTTCCAATGAGGATATTGTGGCTCCCTATGCACTGGAGTTTGAAAGTGCAGAGTTCAGGCAGGGAAAAAGGCCGTGGGAGGTGGAAGCGGATATTGCCCTTCCGTGTGCCACCCAGAATGAACTCAACGGATCGGATGCGGATCAGCTCATTACCAATGGCTGTATCTGTGTATGCGAAGGTGCAAATATGCCTTGTACACCCGAAGCCATTGAGAAGTTTCAGGAAAAACAGCTCCTCTATGCTCCCGGTAAAGCTGCCAACGCAGGGGGTGTGGCCACCTCGGGGCTGGAAATGGCCCAAAACTCCATGAAGATCAACTGGAGCAGGGCGGAGGTGGATGACCGCCTGCACCACATCATGAGCAATATCCATGAGAACTGCGTCCGTTACGGCAACAATCCGGACGGGTACGTGGATTATGTGAGAGGGGCAAACATAGCCGGCTTCCTGAAAGTGGCCGATGCCATGGTTGACCAGGGACTGCTGTAGCGGCAGGTCATGATTGATTTAATCCAAGATTTCCTGCATTTCATCCATCGAATTCCCGGTTTCCCGGTGTCGGATCCTTTCCGGAAAGTTACCTGTTTTAATTGATAGCTGAATTCATATCAGTACTACAACGATTTGACCTGTCCATCAAATTGCTGTTTTTTGCATATAAAGTATTGCTATCTTGATCTATGAATTGAGTGAAGAGACCCTAAAACTTAAAATACTCAAACACAAACAATTAATTTCTTAATGGAACAGGTTGAACAGATAAAGAAAACAATCTTCGATTATGTGAAGAAAATTCTACTCAAAGATGTGAATTAACCTGCGATGAACGCTTACGATTATCTTCTGGGCACATCGGGATTCTTACATAAGACCTTTCTGCTTGGAAACAAGGAGGAACTTTCTTATTCGGATCTGTATTGCCAGTCATTGAAACTGGCGCGTTACCTGCTTGAAACCTATGGCCAGAACAACAACATCCTGCTGATAAGTCCCAATTCATCCTATTTCATTGTAGCTTATATGGCCATTATGAAATCGGGGAATGTATGCGTTCCCCTGAATCCTGCCATTGAACCGGAGAACCTGACCTGTGTGATCGACTTCTGTGGAGCAAAAACAGCCCTTATAGCTCCATACCTGGAGAGCAGTAAATGGGATATTATAGAGGAAGTGATCTACGATTATGATGGATTATATAATGGAAATACAAGTAATTCCCAGGCGCTTCCGGACCAGAACGGGTTTGATGAAAACAGGCTGGCCGAGATCATTTTCACTTCGGGGTCCACCGGGGAACCGAAAGGGGTAATGATCTCCCACAGGAACATCATTGCCAATACAGAGTCGATCCTTGAATACCTGAAACTGGACGGTGATGATATCATTGAGATCGTGCTGCCTTTCTACTATTGTTACGGTCTCTCGCTGTTGCACACCCACATGAAAGCGGGAGGGAGTATCGTCCTGAACAATACTTTTATGTTTGTGGGTTCGGTCATCAATGACCTGAAAGATTACCGATGTACAGGATTTTCAGGTGTTCCCAGTCATTTCCAGATCCTCCTGAGGAAGACGAAATCATTCAAGAATACCAGTTTCCCCGACCTGAGGTATGTTACCCAGGCAGGAGGGAGGTTGCACAATGTTTTTATTCAGGAGTTCACCGACAGCTTCCCGGATATCACTTTTTTTGTCATGTACGGACAGTCCGAGGCTACGGCCAGGCTATCATTTCTCCCTCCGGAAATGTTGAGCGCCAAACTGGGATCGATCGGGAAAGCCATACCGGGAGTTGAACTTGACATTGCAGATGAATCGGACAACTTCATATCAGAACCGGGAAAGGTTGGTGAACTGCTTGCAAAGGGGGGCAATATCATGCAGGGATACCTGGAAGATAAGAAGGGTACTGCGGAGATCCTTAAGGGGGGATGGCTCCATACCGGGGATATGGCCTATAAGGATGAGGATGGTTATTTCTTCCTGACTGCCAGGAAGAAGGAGATCATTAAAGCAGGGGGTAAAAGGATCAGTCCCAGGGAGGTCGAAGAGGTCATTGTCACTATTCCCGGTGTGGTGGACTGCTCCATCTCGGCGGTTTTCGATGAATACCTGGGGGAGGCTCTGAAGGCGGAGATCGTTCTGGCCGATCCCGGGGGTTTGGGGATCGATGAATCATCTGTAAATAAGTACTGCGGAGAAAGGCTTACCCTTGAAAAGATACCCGGGGTCATTCAGTTCAGGAACAGCATGGTCATTGCTCCAACCGGCAAAAAGGTTACAGGCATGAGATCAGATATTCCCTGAAATCTCTATAGTCAGGCTTTATGGGAGTGGATACCTTTTCACGCTCCAAGAATTCTGCCAGGCGTTCGGGAATCTCTACGGTTTCACCTGTTACCTCCTCAACGGTTTCCCTGAACTTGGCAGGGTGGGCCGTTTCCAGGAAGATGCCGGCAGTGCCGGGATTTTCATCAATGTAGGTACGGAGTGCCTGGTAACCGGTGGCACCATGCGGATCACACAGGTAGCCGGTTGTCCTGTAAACCTTCCCGATGATATCCCTGATCTCGGGATCGGAATAGCTGTAACCCTTTATGTGGTTCCTTATCCACTCATAGTTGTGGTCGAAAAGGTCGAGGATCCGTTCGAAGTTACTCGGATCGCCCACATCCATGGCATTGGCAATGGTTGCAACGGATGGCCTCGGCCTGAATTGACCGGTGAGAAGGTAGACAGGGACCACATCGTTCAGGTTATTGGCTGAGAGGAACGTATGCACCGGCAACCCCATTTCACGGGCCACCAGTCCGGCCGTCATATTCCCGTAATTTCCACTGGGCACGGAGATAACCAGTTGAGAGGCCGGGTCATATTGTGCTTCCGGATCAATCC
>CAZIAU010000434.1:0-3650 GCA_964536755.1 uncultured Bacteroides sp.
GTCCAATTCGACCGAGGGGCTGCGCGGGGAAGAGAAGAATTCGAGCCATTATGATGCCGGGGACGGATATATCATTGAAAAGGATGATGTGAGGGATATTGTGGAGATAGCCAACCAGAATTTCATTGAGGTGATCCCTGAGATACCCTCTCTTACACACGGTTACTACCTGTTAACCAGGCATCCCGAACTTGCAGAATACCCCGGGGATATCTGGCCCGATACCTATTGTCCGTCCAACCCTGCTTCCTATGAGCTCATGTTTGATGTTTATGATGAGTATATTGAAGTGATACATCCGAAAATGGTACATATAGGGCATGACGAATGGTGGGGAGCACCACTGGACCTTTGTCCGCTGTGTAAGGGGAAGGACTTTTCAGAGTTATTTGCGGGAGATATCAATAAGATACACAAATACATGGCAGACAGGGGGATCAAGATTGCCATGTGGGGCGATTACCTGCTGGAGAGTGTACGGAATAAAGGACCCCAGGAGAGGACTTCCTCCACCGGAGTGGCATACAGGACACCGGGGGGAACCCGCCCTGAAGTTGTCAGGGAACAGATTCCCAAGGACATACTGATATTTAACTGGTTTTGGCGGGACCAGGAAAAGGATAAGGAGTTATATGATTTCGGATTCAGGCAGCTGTACGGGAATTTCAAGTCGAACATAAGCGACTGGGATGAGAGGATAAAGAAAATTGACCTGGCAGGAGGGGCCCCCTCATCCTGGGCATCAACCAATGAATTTAATTTTGGCAAGGACCTGCTTCTGGACTTTCTTGGATGTGCCAACCTGTTGTGGTCTACTCATACCATTAGTCAGGCGGATCTGCCTCAGGTGGCATGGGAATTAATGCCTACGGTAAGGGCTAACCTGAGCGGCAGGAGAATACCAAGTGAAGACGGAGACAAAGTTGTGCCCGTGGATATCTCCTCACACTTTAATCTGCCTGCAAACACTGAGGTATTCAATATTAACCTGAGTGGATTGAAATCAGGGGAGGTTAGCAGCAGGAAGAAGGTTTTCAGCCTGGCTGCACCCGGGGAAACCTCCGGGAAATGTGCAATTGCCGCGGGATCCCTTGGTACGGGTGAAAATCCCCTGCCGGATGAGGTAAAAGGTATAACGATCGATGAAGATGTCAGCAGCCTGATATTTCTTCACGCATGCGCACTTCCGGGAGGAAACCAGAAGGCATACTTCAATATTCCCGACTTTTTTGACACGGCGGATCTTCTGGGATGGTATGAGGTGATCTATGAAGACGGATTCAGGGCCATAGTCCCTGTCCAGTATGGTGTCAATATCCTGGAGTGGAACCCGGGAGGGGAGAAAAATCTTGACAGGAGGGAGGGAAGGACCGGATCGGCCCAGAATACTTACGCCTACCGGGCCGATCCTGTTGATTGTTCCTCGGATATGAGTGGTGATCCCATCAGGTTCTTTGCCTTTGAGTGGGTCAATCCCAGGTTTGGAAAGGTCATTAAAGAGGTTAATCTTCACGGGACCGTCAACTACCAGGCACAGGCGACCAATTATGGTGTTCCGGAATTCAGACCGATGAAGGGCAATGCCATTATACTGGCCGGAATCAGCAAGGTGCAAAAAAGAGAGCCTTACGTTCCTCATAAATGAACAGGGGATTGAAAAACATCAGCTACATGCGGATAAAAACAGCTGTTGCACTGTTAATTCTTTTCCTGGGCGGCCTCTCCCTCAGCGGTTCCAGTCTTTATAACGTTGTGGATTACGGGGCGAAAGGGGACAGTGTGAGCCTTGAAACAGAAGCCATTCAGAAAGCGATCGATCAGGCTTGGTCTGACGGAGGGGGAACAGTTTTAATTCCCCCCGGAGTTTTCAGGATCGGTTCTCTTATCCTGAAGGATAATGTCAATTTACATATCCAGGCCGGTGCAATTTTGCTGGGGAGCGCCGACATAAGGGACTATACGGAGATCATCCATACTTTTGAATCGCGGACAAACGGGTTGTATGCCAGGTATTTCATGGTATTTGCCGAGGATGCGAAAAATATTTCCATCACGGGGAAAGGAACGATCTACGGAAACGGATTGAAGAATTTCCAGCGATCCAGGCCCCAGTATCTCAGGCCGTTTATGGTCCGGTTGGTGAATTGCAGCGATGTGACCATCCGGGATGTGAACCTGCTGGAGCCGGCCAACTGGAGCTGCCATCTGCTGGGTTGCGACAGGGTGGTCGTTGATGGGGTCCGCATGGAAAACAATACCCCGGGTAACGGGGATGGGCTTGATATAGACGGTTCCAACAATGTGAGGGTGTCCAACAGCTATTTCAATACGGTGGATGATGCCATAGTGATGAAATCCACATGCGATTGCCTGTGCAGCGATGTGACCATAACCAACTGCAATATTACCTCCAAACACGGATCTGCCCTGAAAACAGGGACCGAGTCCAACGGGGGGTTCAGGAATATCAGCATCAGCAATTGTACCATTAGGGATACTCCCCGCTATGCGGGAATAGAATTCATGACGGTGGATGGCGGTGTTATGGAAAACATCACGGTTACCAATATTGTCATGGAAAATGTCGGATCACCTCTCTTCCTGCAGCTGGGGAACAGGGCCAGGCCGTTTAAATCGGGTCAGTATGTGGATCACGTTTCACAGGTAAAGGATATTTCATTCAGTCATATATATGCGGACAGTGCAACGATGCCTCTCATTGTTTCCGGTTTACGGGGGAAGATGATCTCTAACATCTCTTTCAATGATATCAGAGTCAACTATTACGGTACCATAGATGAGGATCCAATGGCAGTGAACGGGGTACCACTTGAAGAGACCTCATATCCCATGTGCACCATGTATGGTAAGAATTTACCGGCGTACGGATTTTATGGCAGGAATTTTGACAATACAGTGATCCGTAACCTAAGGATACATACAGGATCAGAAGATGAGTTCCGACCGGCCATGGTGCTGGATAATGTTACGGAAACGGAGATATACAGCATGAATGCCACTGTCCGGCCCTCAACCCCGGCCATGATATACCTGAGGTCATCAGGCGAACTGCTATTGAACCGGTGCCGTTCGCTGGGAACTAATAGTTGCCTTATTATCAGTGAAGACAATGGCGGGAACCTTATATATTCAGACAATATCCTGAAACCGGGTCAGGAGGAGACAAAATTCATCGGGGCGTTGCAGGATCTCTATCTCTTTGATGATTTTGACGCGGAAATAAAAATTGATCTGCCTGCCGGCGGTGACCTGAAAGGCAATTCCGGCTATGCTCTTTCCCTGGGGCATATCAGGGAGAGTTTCAAGGTGGAGAAAGGCAAAGTGTACCAGGTTTCTGTACTGACCACCAACATGGGGGGATCACCGGAAAAACTGGTCATTGAATACGCCGGTAACAGTCAGGAGTTCACGGTGGACGGTAACTACCGGGGATGGGCTCCCATAACACTGACAGAAATCTTTACTGAGGACCAGGACCTCTCTGTTGAACTGTTTTCAGATAATCCCGGATCGGATCTGGTAATAAGCAGGATCTATGTCAGGTCCCTGAATCTGGGATACACCGATTAGGGCCTGATAATGATACTAATTTAAGTACGGTTATTCAATTGATGAGTATTATTTAATGC
>CAZIAU010000435.1:0-3623 GCA_964536755.1 uncultured Bacteroides sp.
TGGAATATGCAGGAACTATTCCATGAATTAACCTCCAAACGGGCTGATGAAAAAACAATTGGATATGCCGAATCACATGATCAGGCCCTGGTCGGAGATAAAACAATCATCTTCCGATTGATTGACAAGGAGATGTACTGGCATATGTCAAAGGATACCGAGAATCTGGAGGTGGACCGGGGGATGGCGCTTCACAAAATGCTCAGGTTGATAACTGCCGGCACGGCAGGAAACGGTTATCTGACTTTTATGGGAAATGAATTCGGGCACCCCGAATGGATAGACTTTCCCCGGGAAGGAAATAACTGGTCTTTCCACTATGCAAGAAGACAGTGGAGCCTCATTGAAAACCGGTCCCTCAGGTATCATTTTCTTTCAGATTTTGACAGGGAAATGATCTCGCTTATAGCACGTTACAGGATCTACGATTCCTACTGTAATCATGTGAAAACGGACCAGGGTGACCTGGTGATCGCCTTCGAAAGGAAAGGCCTGTTATTTGTATTCAATTTTCATCCCACAAATTCATATACAGATTACGGATTTGCTGTTGATGCGGGGAAATACAGGTCCCTGCTATGCACAGACCAGTCAGAGTTCGGAGGATTCGACCGGTATGATATGAAAATGGTCCATCGCTCCATGATCGAACGTTCATTCGGATTAAAACACAATTTGAAGCTCTACCTTCCCTCGAGAACGGCCACTGTTCTGATAAGAGAAGATATTCCCAGGGTCAGGTAACCATAAAGGAACTATTTATATACCGAACGGGGTATTTAAATCCATCTCACAAGTGGAAAATCCATCCTGTGCGGGATAAGTTCATGCTTCGGATAGATTCTGAATCCAACATCGAATACGCCAGTTTCATCCACTTTATGCTCAAAGGTATATTCTGCTATGGGGCCTTCACTTTTTGTACATATAAAATCCTGTATACCCAGTAATTTTGATAGACGGAAATCAGGAGTGCCGTTGGTCAACACCATTTCCACACCGACCTCATCCGAAGATAATCCATCAAGGTCCAGGACTACCCTTCCGCTGTAGGTTTCTCCAACGATAAACTGCTCCTTTGTAACATCGGGGAAATCATATTCGATCACCTTTATATTCTTCCAGTGTGTCAGTATTTTATTTTTCCAGTGGGCAATCTCCTTTGGCTGTTTAAAGTCCTGCTCCCTCAGCATCACTGTTCTTTCATAAAGCTTCATATAATAACGGCCAATATAATCCCTGAGCATCCTGTTCATTGTAAACTCGGGAGCCACATGGGCAATGGTGTTCCTGATCATCCCGAGCCAATCTTCCGGAATACCCTGCTCATTCCGGTTGTAAAATTTCTCCGTGATATCACATTCCAGCATCGAATATATCCGTTCAGCATCCAGTTCATCCTGCAACTCCTGGTTATCATAGGATTTTTCCTTGGGGAGGGCCCAACCTGCATCCTCACGGTAACCCTCAGCCCACCAACCATCCAGAACGCTGAAATGCATGGTACCGTTCATCACAGCTTTTTCACCGCTGGTACCCGATGCTTCCAGCGGCCTTGTGGGTGTGTTCAACCATATATCCACACCTCTCAATAATCGTTTTGCTAGTCTGATGTCATAATTCTGAAGGAAGATAATCTTTCCGATAAACTCGGGCCGTTTTGATATGCCTACAATCATTTTTATCAGGTCCTGACCGGGAATATCTCTTGGATGGGCCTTTCCTGCGAATATGAACTGTACAGGTTTCTCCTGATCATTTACAATCCTGGCCAGCCTGTCCAGATCCCTGAACAGCAGATGAGCGCGTTTATAGGTGGCAAACCTTCGTGCAAAACCTATAGTAAGTATATCCTTGTCCAGAGCATTGGAAATTTCCATCATCTGCCTTGGATTGTCCATGATCCGGGTAGTGGCCTGGGAAAGCCTTTCCTTGATATAGTTTATAAGGCCCTCCCGTTCAGATGACTTTATTTCCCATAAATCCGAATCGGTAACGAATTTGATCCTGTCCCACATAAGGCGGTCCTCCTGCCTGGACATAAAATCATTTCCATAAGTGCGTTCATACACTTTCTTTAACTCTGGTCCGAGCCAGGTGGGTAAATGGACTCCGTTGGTCACATGACCGATATGCAGCTCTTCGGTTAAATATCCACGCCAGAGATCAGTGAACATCTTCCGGCTTACCTCACCGTGCAACCTGCTGACACCATTAACCTCCTGGGAAAGACGGACCGCCAGAATACTCATTGAAAATTTTTCATCTTTTTTATTGGGATTCGTCCTGCCCAGATTTATAAATTGGTTCCAGCTGATATTCAACCTCTCCGGATAGTGAGCGATATAGGTCCTTAAAAGATCCTCTTCAAAAGCATCATGCCCGGCCGGGACAGGGGTATGGGTGGTAAAAAGGCTGGATCCCCGTACAAGTTCCATGGCTTCAGGGAATGTCATTTTTTCGTCCTGGATATACTCCCTTAGCCTTTCCAGGCCGGTAAAAGCGGCATGGCCTTCATTACAGTGAAAAACATCAGTTTCAATACCAATGCTTCTGAGGGCACGGATACCTCCAATTCCCAGAAGGATCTCCTGCCTCAGCCTGTTTTCATTATCACCACCGTAAAGGTTATATGTAATGCTCCGGTCATTTTCATTATTGGCCTCAAAATCGGTGTCCAGCAGGTAAAGGGCAATCCTTCCCACCTGTACTTTCCATATCCTTGCATAAAGTGTTCTGCCCGGAAGAACGATCTGGATTGATTTCCAGTTTCCTTCATCATCCCTCACCGGTGATACGGGCAGACTGGAAAAAGATTGGGCATCAGTATCTGCAACCTGTTCTCCGCTCGCCGAGATCACCTGCCTGAAATAACCATACCTGTAAAGCAGCCCTACACCAGTCATTTTAATATTATAATCACTGGCTTCCTTAAGGTAATCACCTGCCAGCAATCCCAGACCCCCGCCGTATATCTTAAGGGAGTCATGGATCCCGAATTCCATACTGAAATAAGAAATGGAAGGTATTCCCTCCCTGGGCGGGGCATCCATATAGTTCCTGAATTCCGTATATACTTTTTCCAGCCTCGCGATAAATTCATCGTCCTTCTCCAGTTTACGCATAACTTCATAGGAGAGCTTTTCCAGAAGTACTATAGGGTTTTCTCCTGTCTCCCTCCATAACTCTTTATCCAGCGAAGCAAAAAGGTCAATTGCATCCTGGTTCCATGACCACCACAGATTCCTGGACAGTTCATCAAGAGGTTTAAGGGGATCTGGTATATATTGATGCACAAGAACCCTTCTCCAGTGCGGATAAATATCTATAAGTACCTGCTCCGTTTCCGGAAGTTTCTCGATCCTCTCTTTCTCATAATAAGTGGCTTCCTTTCCTGATGCACCTTCAAGGGCCACATCGTATGCATCCCAGTAATGGCTGATCAGGTTCTTCCAGAGAAACGCGATGGCGGGCGACCCGCCAGCCCGCAGCGTGAACGGCGGGCGCTTGCGCCTGGCCGGTTTCTGCGCAGCCTGCCAGTTGCCCGCGCGCACGGCCGCCAAAGTGTTCGCGACGGCGAGCCCCAGATCTGGACAGTCGCGATCGACGGCGGCACCCCGCGC
>CAZIAU010000436.1:0-3607 GCA_964536755.1 uncultured Bacteroides sp.
GAAGGCCATGGCGAAATACCCCCCGTAGAAAGCCACCTGGACCAGGGATCCCTGTACAGCGTTCATTAAAAAAATCTTCGAAAAAGCTTTCACCATCGGGTTTGTGATGTCATTGGCCACTCCCCATAAAGCAAAGCAGGATGTAATCAGAATAAACGGAACCAAATACTCCTTCTCCAGTAGTTTAAATTTTCTCT
Organism: uncultured Bacteroides sp.; assembly: GCA_964536755.1. Classification (GTDB taxonomy): domain Bacteria; phylum Bacteroidota; class Bacteroidia; order Bacteroidales. The sequence continues at coordinate 198 of CAZIAU010000436.1, forward strand.
TTTCCATAGATTATTTGTCAAGTTGATAGCATTCAATAGCGTTCAATTTATATATTCTTTTTTTCTCTTCTTCATTCATATCACTCATAAATTCCAGGGGAATACTCATCACCTCAGTGTACTCTCCTGCCAGTCTGCATACCGGCCAGTCGCTTCCCAGCATGATCCTTCTGGTTCCGAATCCTTCCAGGACCACGTTCATGTATGGAACGAAATCCCCGTACTTCCATCCCGAGTGATCCGCTTCTGTCACCATTCCGGAAATTTTACACCACACATTAGGATATGCAGAAAGAGACAGGATGTCATCTTTCCATGGTTGAAGGATCCCTTTATTAATAAATGGCTTTGAAATATGATCCAGAATAAATCTCTGTTCGGGGAACATGCTTACCAGCTTTCTGGCACGATTAAGGTGTCTGGGAAAGAGGAGCAGGTCATATGTCAGGTTAAAATCCCGGAGCATTTCGATCCCCTTCAGGAAAGCGTTACGCAGCATAAAATCATCATCAGGCTCATCATGGATCACATGCCTGACCCCGACCAGTTTCGGGTGTCTCGCGAATTCTTCCAGTTGCTTTTTCACAGCCGGGGACCGAAGATCCACCCAACCCACAACACCCAAAATGAAGGGATTTTCATCAGCCAGTTCCAGAAGCCACCTGGTTTCTTCAATTATCTGCCTGGCCTGTATCACAACCGTCCCGGTTACACCGGCTCCAGACATCTCTTTTCCAAGCTCCGAAGGGAGATAATCCCTTTTAAGAACACTCATTGAATCATCCATCCATTTATACTGATCAGCATCGAAATTCCAGAAGTGGTGATGGGCATCAATGATTGTTTTCATACTATTTGGAATAATAATACCGGTTAATCACCAAGTTTAAAGATACGCTCAATCAACTGCCATTTCTCGTCAGCCGAGGCTTCAGCAGATGTCCGCTGGAACCTGGAAACGTAAGCCTCCCATTCACTCTGCCTCGGTTTTGAAGCCAGCTCTTTCATGGCACTTTCGTGATCAAAATCGGGTTCAGTATCCATAATCATAAAAAGCCTGCTGCCGACAATGTAGATCTCCATATCCAGGATTCCAACTTCGATCATTCCCTGTGTGATCTCCGGCCAGCATGCTCCGGGTGCGTGAACTTTCTTATAATCCTCAATGAGCTGAGGATCATCCTCAAGGGTAAGAGTTTTACAATAGCGCTTATAGGAGGTGTAGTTTTGATTCGAAGGATATTCCATCAATTGCTGTTATTAGTTAACATTCCCAATTTCGTAAGTATTTCCGGAGAATACAACAGGTAATCCTAACCCGCAGAGTGCAAAGGATTAACTTACCTGAGCCAATCCCCTTTCAACTCGATCTTAACGGTGTAAGCATTCTCACAGGGCTTTTCACCTGGCACGGAAACGTGAAGTCCTTCTGCATCGCGACTCCATTCAAGTGTTTCGTCCGAGCCGACCATGGAAACCGATTTGATGCCCCTTGTACTGATCTCCACATCTTCACCAAGGCTTTTAATCAGGATCTCTCCGTTAACGGGCCAGTCCAGAGCAATGGCGTATAGGAAGTTATCCCTGGTAGTAAACCGGATATCTTCTGCACTGTATGCACGGCCCTTGTTTTCACGTTCGGTCATATGGCCGAAGGTCATCTCGGTTGCAACCTCTCCAAACCTGATCCAGGGACGGGTATTGTAAATGGCCTCACCATTTACATCCAGCCATGCCCCTATTCCAAGCAACAACTCTTTTTGCTCCTCCGGTATGCTGCCGTCGGGTCGTGGTCCTATATTGAGCAACAGGTTCCCGTTCTTACTGACCCTGTCAATAAGGTTGTCCACCAGGGTATTGATGGTTTTATAGTCAGGAGCATCAATATAACTCCATGATTTCAATCCAACGGAAGTATCAGTGATCCATTCCCGGCTGCTCAGGGTATCCAGTTGTCCACGCTCCAGGTCCAGGATGGCCACACCCGGGGGCAGATGCTTCCCTTTGTAGGTTACCACCACTTCCTTGCCCCATTTTATGGCTTCATTGTAATAGTATGCAAGGAATTCTTTTTTATACTCCCCGAACCCGGGTTGACGCCACCCGAAGTCAAACCAGAGATAATCCGGCTGGTATTTATCGATAACTTCCTTAATTCGGGCCAGCCAGTTTTCCAGGAATTCTTTGGATTCCGGTGCCCCGGGTTCGTGAACAGGCGGATATATCTTATTAATCCCTGCATATGCAGGATCTCTGGTATCGCTGTTTTCAATTTCGTATGAGGGCTCATAATATTTCCAGTGATAAGCATGATGGAAAGAAGTAACAAACCTCATGTCCCTTGCCCTTACTGCCTTTGCCAGTTCACCCATAATGTCCCGTTTTGGGCCCATATCCATGGCATCCCACTCTGTAAGATCACTGTTCCACATGGCAAATCCATCGTGATGCTGGCCCACCGGACCCGCAAATTGAGCCCCCGCCTTCTTAAAGAGATCTGCCCACTCATCTGCATCAAATTTCTCCGCTGTAAAGAGCGGGATAAAATCCTTGTATCCGAATTTGGAAACATCTCCCCATATTTCTTTATGATAATCATAGAACTTAATTCCGCGCCTTGGATCATTCTGTGAGTACATGAGTCTGGGATACCATTCATTTTCCCAGGAGGGAACAGAGTAGGGGCCCCAATGGGCATATATACCGAATTTTACGTCCTTGAACCATTCTGGCACCTGGTAGGTTTGAAGGGATTCCCATGTGGGTTCAAAAGGTGCCCGATTTGATTCTTGTGATTGTGAGTCAGGGGATGGGTTACATGATACCAGGATGCTGGCAGCTATGACAGCTGATATTCGGGTCAAAGTTTTCATATTTACTAGTTTAATCAGTTGGAATAAAATCCAGGACCAGCACATCCTCCACATAGGATCCCAGGGATTCTCCAAATGCTTTGTGATCCGGATGGGGAATATATATATTCCGCCCCTCTTCATCGGCAAACGTAACAATATAACAGTGGGTAAAACCTTTGGTCAATCCTTCCACACTTATATCGGTACCCCATTCAAAATCCTGTATCACATCGATCTTTGACGGAAGGGAAGCAAACAATTGCGATAATTCCTGGATCTTTTCAGGAGAAGTGGCAGGAAGCCAGTTGAACATGACTACATTCCTGAGGACTTGCTCATCCTGTTTCTGGCTGGCACAGGAAAACAAAATGGAAAGGGAAAAAAATAAGAGTATGGTTTTCATTTAATCTGGATTTAGAATTGACGCTCCTCGAAGCAAGCTTCGAGGAACCGAGCTTGCGAGCTCAACGTAGTTAATCATCGATTAATTGTTTATTTTATTTGTGCTCGCTAACCCCGAAGTAGAACTTCGGGGAATGCGCGAGCGTAATTCAT